>JBBKWA010000279.1:0-17689 GCA_037968695.1 Saprospiraceae bacterium | reverse complement strand
GGTTTTAATACCGTAAAAATTATGGAAGGCAATGTCGGGTATTTAGACCTGCGCAGTTTTGCCGCACCAAATATAGGATTTGAAGTTGCTGATGCTGCCATGAAAATATTGTCGAATGCGGATGCTATTATCATCGACTTGAGTCAAAACGGAGGAGGCAGCCCCCCGATGGTGCAGTACCTTTGCAGCTACTTCTTCGACAAACATCTCCTACTAAATAAACTCTACTTCAGAGCAAGAGATGAAATGCACGAATTCTGGACATTGGATGAAGTCGGAGGTACCAAGATGGCGGATGTCCCTCTTTTTATCATTACCAGTAATGGGACTTTTTCAGGAGCAGAAGAATTCTCCTACAATATGCAGACACAAAAAAGGGCTACACTCGTTGGACAAACTACACGAGGTGGCGCCAACCCCGGGCAACATATGGGGATCAATGAAAATCTTG
Organism: Saprospiraceae bacterium; assembly: GCA_037968695.1. Lineage (GTDB taxonomy): Bacteria > Bacteroidota > Bacteroidia > Chitinophagales > Saprospiraceae > Opimibacter. Next base: position 17,238 of record JBBKWA010000279.1, on the reverse strand, counting down.
ATGTTTTTATGCCCACCGGAATGGCTATAAATCCAATAACGAACACAAATTGGGAGGGCACGGGTGTGGTTCCTGAAGTGGAAACAACTATAGACGGAACATTGGCTAAAGCCCATGCGTTGGCTTTAGAAGCTGCCGAAGCTTACAGGGTAGAAAGGAAAGATTTGTATTCAAAAATGATTAACCATTTGTATACCAACTTTGAGAAGTATACACCGGAAAAATCAAAGAAAGCTATCCTGGAAGGATTGACAGCTTGCCATGATGCGGCGCTACTAAATGAATCTGATATCAATACACTTGGATATGAATATTTAATGCAACATGATAAGCCCAAAATAGCAGAATGCATTTTTAATGCGAATACTATCCTTTATCCAAATTCACCAAATGCTTTTGATAGTTATGGAGAATCTTTATTGATCAATGGTGACCTTGAAGCTTCACACAGAAATTATCAGAAAGCTGTTTTTATTGCCACTTCAAATAATGATGAAAACATTGCGTTGTATCAAAGGGGACTGGATAATATAAACGCGAAGATCAAAGAAAAAAAATAATTTAACGATTATTCCATTAAGAATAAATCATTGCGCATTACCTCAAATGCATGACCTTTTTTTGTGCTGGTTTACCTACCCTGTCCATTGATTTAATCTCGTGCTACCTACCCACCACTATCCGGTAGGACTCAAGTCGCTCGGCACTTTTAATAATAAGTGTGTACATGCCTGTTGGCATTTCACCTACAGCCAGCGAGCCATCGAAATGCCCGGAAGACATAAGTCTTCCATCAGGACTGATCAATTGAAAGGATTCATCCCCTCGTAGCGTTATTGAAACGAAGACACGATCCTGTGCAGGATTCGGATAAAGAATTCCCTTTACTTCTGTCACTTGCCCGGTAGCCGTTGTCGTAATATCCTGAATTGCCGTATAGATATCCAATTTACCATGTCCCCATCGCAAGTCACCTTCAGGAGGCAACTGACCAGTCAATCCATCTTCGCGCGCTGATTCAATAAGTATCTCCTTTACTTCTGCGGTTGTTAGATTTGGATCTGCCTCAAGAATAAGGGCAACCGCTCCGGTCACCATCGGAGCGCTCATACTGGTGCCGCTTAAACGAACAAACTCATATTCCTTTCCGTTAAAATCTGTGGTCGCAACGATATTGAAATTCGATGAAGAGAAAGAGTTAAAGGATGAAATGATATCCTGCCCCGGAGCAGAAATATCCGGTTTAATGACTTCATCCATTCTGGGCCCACTACTGGAAAAGCTGGTCAGGTGAAAATTAGTTTGGTGCGCTGCGCAAGTAATTGCACTCTCTGTCAACGCAGGATGTCCAATTCCATATTTCTTGTCGCCATTGACATACCCGACTGTAGGCGCCGTAAAGCCATAGCCCCAATTTCCAATACCATACGTCGTCAATCGCGTATTCCAAAAATGGACAGTACCTGAAGGCGCTTCAGCATACAGGACTTTTCTCAAATTGCCATTTCTACTTTGAATATCAAGCGTCATTTGAGGTCGGCCATTTAATGGGTGGGCAGCATCCGTCGTCACATGGTAAAAAACAGTATCCGCGCCAATAATCATCATCGTATCTAAATAGGCCTCCGCTGAAGCTGTGTTGATCAAATCACTTTGTGCCAGTATTTCATTTGACGTATTAAGGATTCTCAATTGCACAGAAAAAGGATTTCCCGGCTCTCCCCACATACTCACAGCTTGTCCCCATAGATCCGGATCTGTATTATAACTAAATCCTTGTATCCAGGTTCGGACAGAATCACTATTAAATTCTTTCTTCAGATGAAAACTAATATTACCATTGTTACCTGCACTAAAGACAATCACTGTCCCCTGATCTGTAAATGCATCAATAGCCTGTGACATCAGGGATGTCCCATCCAGCGGGAATAATCTGTAATTACCCCAACTGTTATTGATCACCAAACGCTTATCCGCATCCTGCGCCATATTGGTCATCCACTGAAACGCATCAATAGAACTACTGACATCATTTCGCATTTGACTAAATAATAAATCACTTTCAAATCCGGTACCTCGATAGGTAGTTCCTCCTCCACTTCCTCCGGCAATACCAGCGACATGCGTACCATGATAATCTGTCAACGGAGATACGGTATCGTGTTCGGCCAATGCCAATTCTTCAGCACCAATGTAGACAGCACCGTGATTATATCCTTCCGGAGGTGTTCCGACGACTTTTACCTGATCCCATGAGGCCAGTATCCGTGTGTGATCGAGCGTGGTATCAAAGAACATTGGATGGGTGTAATCAAATCCCCAATCCACAACACCAATAATGACACCTTTACCCGTGTATGCTTGTGGCAAGTTTTCTCCTTTATGCACCAAGTTCGCCCTTGTATCTTTCAACGCTTCATCCAGTTCAGGTCCTACCTTTTCAGCTACTTCGATATACTCTATTCCCGGAAAAGAAAAGTTTTCAGTAAGCATATGAATCGGAATACGCATCGTAGCAATCGACCCAATTATCGTCCCAACATCGAAGCCATTGCGAATAGCTTCTTCTTTATTGAAACTTGAATTTACCTTACAAAGTACAGCGATGTGTTGTTCTCCATCGACTTTATAAATAGGATAAAAATCAATTGTCTTTTGAGTTAGTGTATTTCGTTGTTGATTTAATTCTTTTTGAATCACCTCAATGGCTGCTTTAGTATGTGCCGGCATGACCGCCACTTGAGCAGCCATCAAGGAATAAAAAAGCATGAAAATGGCGTATAAGATAGTTTTCATTAGACATGGTTTAGCGTTGTCCTAAGGTAAGCATTAGAAGTAACACATTGCATGTCAATTTATACTTTGCGAAATCTAAGTACTTTTAGATAAGCATGGGTGAAATAAAAACACAAGAAAAAACGAATTAAAATTTACTTACCATGAAGAGCAAAATGCTTAATCTGGGATTGTTACTCACTTCGCTCATTGGTTATCACGAATGGGGCGCCGACAATAGTTACTATATATTTCAAATGGAACGGGAAGTAATCACGAAAATGATGGAAAATTTTTCTAATGCTTTAAGTCCATTTGTTCTATTGCCCATGTTGGGACAACTATTGTTGATTTTTACGCTCTTTCAGAAAAGTCCAAGCCGGAAACTTACCTATCTGGGCATCGTTATGCTGAGTGCTTTATTAGTTTTCATCTTTTTAATTGGCGCGGGCACATACAACGTCAAGGTCGTCCTTTCTTTTATTCCATTTATTGCTATGGTGGTACTGACGATCAGGCATCACCATCATGAACAGAGAAAAGCAATATCTGGCTAACCCGCCATGAAACTGCATTTCTTTCTTACCTTGTTTCCTTAACAACTACTATGTCGACACCCATTTCCAATGAAGGTCTAAAACGCGTCGTTGGCGTCTCAGGCCTTTCCCTTAACATTGTGAATTGTACAATCGGAGCTGGCATATTCGCCTTGCCTGCCATTGTGAGTATTCAACTCGGTGCATTTAGCATTTACAGCTATTTATTTTGTGGTTTAATGATGGCCGCTATCATGTTTTGCTATGCTGAGATAGGCACTAAGGTTACTTCCAGTGGAGGTTCATTTGCTTATGTGGAAGCTGCCTTTGGCATTTTTCCAGGGTACATTGTTACTTGGCTTTACTTTTTTGGCTGGAGTGTTCTGGGGAGTGCTGCGCTACTAAATCTGGCAGGAGATTCACTTGGTGTAATTTTTCCAATTTTTTCTGATCGTGTGTTTCGCGCTTTTTTCATATTCATTTTACTCTCCACTATCGTGGCGATTAATGTTCGGGGAGCAAAAGAAGGAATTGGCTTTATCAAGTTTATTACTATCATTAAGTTGCTGCCTCTTTTGGGCATCATTATTTTTGGTTTTAGCAAAATAGATACTACCAATCTTCAATGGGACCAATTACCATCGATCACTACTTTTGGAAATACTGCATTAATTTTGTTTTTTGCCTTTGCCGGCTTTGAAGCCTCCTTAAATGTAAGTGGTGAATTAAAAACCCCGCAACGAACGGTTCCACTAGGGATCTTATTCGGGGGCTCTTTAGTCCTCGTGATATACCTCCTGTTGCAGACTGTCACGTATGGCATTCTCGGTGAAGGGATAGCTGCATTTGAGGATGCGCCATTAGCGGCTGTGGCAGAAAGTATCATTGGCCCGTTGGGGGCTACCATTCTTTTATTTGCTGCGGCTATTTCATGTTTTGGCACCGTCAGTTCGGACGTCATGTCCACTCCCCGATTATTATTTGCAGGGGCTCATGATGGTTTTTTTCCTAAATTCTTAGGGAATGTGCATACCAGATTTTCGACGCCTCATTTGGCCATTATAGTCTATGGCGCCCTGATATTTATCTTCTCCGTTTTTGGCGGATTCAAACAGTTAGCTGTATTGGCAAGTAGTGCGATTCTAATTGTCTACCTGTTGGTGATATTCGCCACGATCAAATTAAGAAAGCAGAAAAGTGAGCTGCCGGGAAAATTATTTAAAGCACCTGGTGGATTACTTTTTCCAATTATTGGTATCGCTTCAATTATTTGGCTATTAACAAGCCTGACTAAAAAAGAAATGCTTTCAGCCGCAATATTCATTGCCATTATTTGCATATTCTATTTAGTGATGAAAAAAATGAAGAAATAAACAATCCACTTTTTTTTCAAAACATTTACCGCTATCTGATTAAATCCAAGTCAAATTGCTTATTTTAGTAAATCAGAATAGCGCTGCCTATAGGTTTACGAATCAGGAGATGGCTGAATTTTAGAGGAAACAATCATACACGGAAGCTATTCCGATCGCCTCACACCCTTTAAAGTACAATTAGAGACTTCATCCATCTTTGTCAAAAAAAGACTGGGTATTTCGTTCATTAAACTACTAACACATGAAACTTAAAACTTTTTTTCTTATCCTACTTTCACTTTTTACAGGCCAATTGGCTTTTAGTCAAAATCTGAGTGAACTCGATACGGTCGTACATTACTCACTAATCAATACGGCTGTGGATGAACAAGGCAATTATGAAGATATTGACCTGGTAAATTCTCCTTTTCAAGGAGCAGATGGGGTCTATTGTAACGGTATATATATTGGCAGCTTCGACCCTGATGCATCGCTTGTGGTGACCCCCCCTTTAAGTGAAGTATACGACACTACTTTCGCCATTAGTGTGGACTTCAGGGTCGATGTTGCTCCAGAACAAATCTCTCCTATTTTTATATGTGGACAATCATGGCGATACCTCGGCATGACCGTTCAAAATGATAGTACTTTCCTATACAAATTCAACAACACCTGGACACAAATACCCTTTGTTAAAGTTAAAATAGGCGAATGGCAAAACGCAGCTTGCCTATATACTATGGCTGACTCTACGGCAACTTTTTGGATTGATGGGCAGCAAGTAGCACAAGTCACGGGTGCTTTAATCCGACCCGATAATGATAGTCAGGTTAGTAATACCGATGGTGGTGCCGGATTCACTTTTCTTGGCAACTTAAGAAACCTCGTTATTTACTCAGCCGGTGGAATAATTTCAAGTACAACACCACCCTGGGCTGAATCAACTGCACGTGTATACCCCAACCCTACTGCAGACAAACTGATCATTGAAGATGCGCAATATACCTCTTGGGCAATTTATAATTTAAACGGTGTGGAAGCAGCTAAAGGAATTTATAATCAGCAACAACGCATTAATGTATCAGCCTTGGCTGCAGGCACCTATATCCTCACACTTCGGAACGACCAGCAAATGATTGTACATCGTCAAAGATTTCTAAAGATTTAATTTGATGGAAAATCATCATTAATCACAATCTAAGTGCATAACCTAAAACAAAAAAGCCATCTCAAGTTTGAGATGGCTTTTTTGTTTTTTAAAAATTATTTCTTATCGAACAATCGACACTCGTTTAACAGAAATTCCTTTTTCTCCGGAAATCTGAAACTGATATGTGCCTGCCGGTAATGCAGAAGTATTGACAGAAAAGGTCTTCACGCCCGGTGCAATAAGTTGCGCATTAACCAAACTTCCTGTTGAACTAGTAACGTTCAAGTTCATTGTCCCTGGATATGACTCGAGGAATTCAACAGTGACTTCATCCGTTGCTGGATTAGGATAAATTCGTATTCCTTTTAATTCATTTAAGTCAATTGATCCGGTCATATCGCCCACTTCAATTACTTCCCTATAGGTGCTGTAGCAGCTTCCGTTGGAGACAGTAAGTTCTACCTGATATACTCCTTCTTCAGTATAGACATGATTTGGATTCTGTTCAGTGCTCACAAGTGAACTATCACCAAAATTCCACACCCATTCTGTAGCCATACCAGATGAAATATCTGTAAAATCAACTGACAAAGCCGCTATATCAGCAAGGAAAGCAGCTAAAGGCCCAGGTTGAACGTCAACCGCCACCTCAACTGAATCACTAGCACAGCCAAATTCCTGAACGCGCCAATCATAGAAGTAGTAATAGAAGGCCAGTTCATCACTAGTCGCATTTGAACTATAGATTGAAACTATCCCATCAATTTCATACGGATAATTTGCACCTGTATCATTGCGATATAGATTCTGGCTTACGTTTGCGATTGAATATTTCCCTGGTATCGGAATTTCAAAATCAAGCGTTGCTCGATTACTGCCATTCACCAACATGACATCTCTCTCTTCTACAATCGCACCATCTGCATCATATAATGTGATTTTGCGTTCGCCATCTCCTTGAGCATATATCCTTACAGAAATTAGTTTCATTGGTGTAAATGTTTCAAACAACAATTTTCCTTCGAAGCCGGAACTATGAATACCACCACTGGCAAATGAGTTGCTTGGTGGTCCTACATTTCGGATGGTAGCATCTTTACCTTGGTGAAGCGTGTAATTGACACTTTGATCCAAAACAGGCGTCTCAAAAGGAGTCCCCACAAACACAACTGAATCACCTAAAGTCCAAATCGCTGAATTTCCTTCAACGACATCTGCAGTAAGTATTGTTGAGCTTCCCTCACAGACAGCAAGGTTTCCACTGTAACTTGGTATTGGTAAATCTTCGTAAGCTATATCCATTGAAAAAGTATCTGAACCAATGTTGTTGGTCACTACTAACTGAACGGTATAGGTTCCCTTTACAGCATATTCATGGAAAGGGCTTTCTTCTGCACTAGATTCGCCATCACCAAAATCCCAAAAATAATACTGAGGAATATCGGTCGAAACATCCGTAAAGAAGAATTTTCCAAAACAACTGACCATTGCATCCACTTCAAATAAGGCTTTAGGACGATCTGTAGCGATAAGGCATCTATTTGAAATAGAAAAATCTTCAGTCTCATCCCCAACTGTATCCGCGCTACCCTGGTCTGCTTTGGCACCCATCCCACGACCGGCAAAGGCTTCCCAAATCACACAACGGTAGGCTGTATCGTACAAAATTTTATCCGCAGCAAGAATAGCATCGCGGGCATCTATATATCCTGGGTTACAACCCTGGAGTTTCATACCTTCCAAAACTAGACGCAGCGCAATCTGGTTTCCACCTGTTCCATCAAACCAATCTGGATCAAATCCTTCGAGGTCAATCAGTTTCCAGGTCATATCCCAAATTGTTGAACACCAAATTTCTCCGTTAGCATGCACACCTTGGCTACCACTTACGTCTCCATAAGTCTGAGAATTTACAGAAGGATCGGTTGAGTAAGGAAAACGACGAATGCCTTTACCTGTTTCGTCCGCCTTTGCATAAGTACCAATTGGACGAGCATCAATGCCTGTATCACCAGGATTGATGGTCAGAATCAATCCCAACCAGTCACTCCATCCTTCTCCGCCTTGCTCCCGGTGTGAGAGACACCCGGTACTGGAAGGTCCGCCAGTCAGGCGGTTAGAAACGCCGTGACCAAATTCATGCAGGATAATTCCATTATCCAGCGACCCATCGCGGTCCTGGTTGGCATCAATCAGACCTTTACCTAAAGTAACTTCAACATCATCTCCAGCTTCAATAGCTGCCTTTATCAGATCACCATCAGCTTTATAAATCATTACTGCCGGAATGCCGGAGGAACCAATTCCGCTCATGGCAATTGGTGGTGAAGGCGTATCCTGAACGACGATGACAGCAATCGCTCCTGCAGCTTCTGCACGATTTATTTTATTTATATAAGGACAACCTCCCTTATCGATAAGAACAATTTTTCCTGCCAGGTCATCAGGATTTATTATTAGTTCACAACCGTTGGTAGTTGGGTCTACGCCATCATCTATAATGGCTATAAGCCCTGTAATCGGAACCTCGAGACTGGGTCCAAAATTAGCTGATGTGGCCTCATAAAATCCGGCCAGTCCTGCAGGCGTGTGTATCTCCATAGAAGTTTCCAATTCCATATCATTAATCCACAGATACATTTGCATCCTTCCATTCTGACCATCTTCCGGTGTAGAAAATCTGGCGTTATTGATATCGCCACCATCTTGACCTTCCGCTAAAACATAATCACTTCCCTGCCCCTGCCCGGAATAATTCGTTGATTGAAAATTTCCTGATGCCTCATCAAAACCATAGACAAATAAAATATCGTGCACCATGTTGTTTGTAAAAAACAAATTGGTAATAATTGGATTCTCATTGTCAATTGGAGGTAAGTTGAGATCAATTGGAAAATCAAAATTTAAAGTCGGCCCTCCATCCGGGGAATATCCGGGTGAATTTGTAGCATTTCGATCATCATATGCATAGACATTATTGCCACGAGTAATCGTATACTCAGGTCCATCTTCACCATTCGTATCATGCCATCCATATGGGGATGAAGGCTCCCAATGTGGATTTTTTCTTATTTCCCTGGCCCCAAATGTAGGTGCTTCAATAGGTAGTGGATATATATTATATACACCGGTATCTGCCCCCATTGAAGAATGATTCAATGAATGGACCGGGGCTATGTTTTGGTGCTCAGTAGACGAGTTGTGCTTATGTCCGGGAGGTCCAAAACTGCAGTACGTTGTCCAGTTGTTTTTGTCAATATACTGACCATTAACTGCATCGATTCTGATGTTCCACCAATCATCACTGCCGAATGGGGCAATGTTGACATTCCATGCCAACCGGAGTCCATCGTTTACCTGAACAAAAACCAATTCTGCTTTAATATCCTCTTGCGATAGTCCAGCGCGGGTGTATGTGTATCGATGACGATTTATATCCTTACCGATTAGTTGTGGTGTCTCTCTTGAACTTAATTCCAGATAGGTTGCAGTTTGTTGTATCGCTTGTTCCGCATTGACACTTGGTGCAATAGCATTCGTTTTTCTGCTTGCGTCAGGATGAAATTTATTGGCAAAATGGACAATTTCACTATTCCGAATAGCTATAGCGCTAATTGCGTTAAATATCCGAATACCTTCTATTTGCTGATTGATATAGGTATAAGTGATTCCCGTTTGCTTGTTATCATACTGATCTGAGATAACCCAATTGTCAATATCAACATCTGATAATCTCAAATTCGATTTTTCCTTTTGCAGGTAAGCAGAAATCACGTCATGATACCGCTGGGCCTGGGTTGCAGAAACAAGGCCAACAAGGATGAGCATAAAAAACAATCGAAGTAGTAACTGTGGTTTGATCATAATATATCTAGGTCTAGTAGTAAAATAAGTAGGAAAAGCATGGAATTGGGCGTAAAATAACTGTCTTTTTCTAAATTTCAGAGATTACCAACCGCTAACTCAAACTATTGTCCGATGATATACCATCAAATAATAACGTATCATCCAATTCAGCAAGCAAATTTTAAACAATGAGCACCTGTTCGTGGTTCTAATACCATCCCCAACTTTGTTGGGTTATTCCTAATATTCAAACCATTCTCATTAGATAGGTACTGATAATCAGCCGGTTCTCAAATAGGCCAGGAAAAAACAAAACTGTTTCCTTGGCTTAGAGCACACTTTAAAAGGATTAATATTATCTTAGGGAAAAGATCCTGGATACTTAATTTGAGTCGGGAAGATTCCAGCTACACACCAAATGACCGCTATAAACCTTTAGTCACTACCGAACACAGCCAGTGACATTGCACAAAGCGCGTAATTACTTTTCAAAAACTATCACTCGAACTATATTAATTCTTAAAACAAACACAAATAAAAATACTATGGACATTCAGGATATTAATGAAGCTGAAGAATCATTCAAACGCGCTATAAAAAAAGGGCCGGGAAAAAATTTACTCATTATCGGAATTATACTCTTAATTCTCATCATGTTCAGACCATGGGTTCAGATTGGTGCCGGAGAGAGAGGAATTGTGCTCAATTTTGGCGCCGTCCAGAATGTGGTGCTGGATGAAGGCATGCACTTCAGAATACCTATTGTGCAGGAAGTCATCATCATGGATGTAAAAGTTCAAAAAGTACAAACGGATGCTTCATCAGCTTCCTCCGATCTTCAGGACGTGACGTTATCCGTTGCCCTTAACTACCATATTATTCCGGATAAGGCGAACCATGTATATCAGGATATTGGTATTCATTTCAAGGAACGTATAATTGATCCGGCTATTCATGAAGTCACTAAAGCTGTTTCAGCGGAGTATACTGCGGAAGAACTGATTACTAAGCGACCTGAGGTAAGTGCAGAAATGAAAAATGAGCTTAGTAAGAAGCTTTTAGAGTCAAACATATATGTTGATGCCGTTTCCATCGTCACCTTCAGTTTCTCTACGGTATTTATGGATGCTATTGAAGCAAAGCAAACAGCGGAGCAACATGCACTAAAAGCTAAGCGAGATCTTGACAGGATTAAAATCGAAGCGGAACAAACGATTGCTGCAGCGACTGCTGAGGCAGAGGCATTGCGATTACAAAAAATGAACATCTCTCCAGATTTGATTGAATTGAGAAAAATTGAGGCAAATCTAAAAGCCATTGAAAAATGGGATGGTATCTTACCAAATGTAACCGGAGCAGGTGCGATTCCATTTATTGGTGTCGAAGAGAAAAAAACGAGGTAACGAATGTATTGGTACCTATAACAGGCAAACTTTCTAAATGAAACGACCCCATCATCAAGTAATTGGTTATGGGGTCGTTTGGATTAAAAACTGGCCGTCTTTAAGGTAAAATGTTTATTAAACATGTTTAATAAAATAGCCATATTCAGAAATCCTCTTTTTGATTATACGCTTACTGGGTTGCTACTTAATTAGCTGTTTGTCATCACCTTATTTCCTATAGCGATACATCCCCTCTTATTTAACCTTGTCGGAACACTAATTTATATCAATCTGGTGCTGGTCGTAAAAAAATACAATCAGAAAATCATTGTTGTAGTTTTTGTTCTTTTTGTTTTTGATTGGCTTTTGTTTTTCTTCGGACATAATGTACTAAACACGATATCTTCTACTGCTAATATGCTGCTCTTCCTTAGCATCGTAACGGTATTCATCACTGACCTTGCGACAACTAAACAAGTTGATATTAAAACCATCCTGCATGCCATCAATGGCTATCTTCTACTGGGTGTAATTGGAGGCATCGGCATAGAAATCAGCATGCTCTTTAATCAGGATGCAATTTCATTTAAAGGGCTTGGCGTCCTGCACCAGGAAGGCATCTACTACCTTAGTGATTATCAGTATTTTGGTCTTTCTACACTTACTACATTAGGCTATGGCGAAATAGTACCCCAGTCTCCAATTGCCCGTTCTTTTTCTACTTTACTCACGATGACCGGCCAATTATATCTTGCCATTATAATCGCCATGCTCGTAGGAAAGTACGCCAGCCAGTCGCATCAACAAACCAATTGATGAAGTCATTGAAGGAAAAACAGGAATGAAAAACGGCAAAACTTGGCTCCTTCAAAGAATTATTCAAGTCCTGCTCTAACCAGCAAGATGGTCCATCGAATACTAAAATCTTGTTTAGCCGTTATTGACGATGAAATAGATTAAAAGTAATACGGTCGCTTCGTTATAATTTATGATCAGGCGATGTCCGTTACCACTTTATACGTTGGATCTTCGATGACATTCACATCAATAATACTATCCGCATTTTTCAATAAGGTTTTGCAATCGGCACTGAGGTGTTGCAGATGGATAATCTTGCCTGCTTTTAGATACCTTTCTGTGATCTTATTTAATGCTTCAATAGCAGACATATCCACTACCCTGCTCTCTCTGAAATCTATGATGATTTCCTCAGGGTCATTTTGAACGTCAAATTTTTCATTAAACGCTGTTACTGAGCCAAAGAACAATGGTCCATATATTTCATAATGCTTCACGCCATTTTCATCAATGCGTTTTCTTGCACGAATACGTTTTGCGTTGTCCCAGGCGAATACAAGTGCAGCGATGATTACGCCGATAATTACAGCTAACGCCAGATTGTGCAGGAGTACTGTGACTAAAGTGACCATCACCATCACAAAGACATCGGATTTAGGCATTTTGTTAAATGTCTTTAGACTGGCCCATTCAAACGTGCCTACCGCCACCATAATCATCAAACCTGTTAGTGCTGCCATCGGAACTTTTTCGATGAGGGAAGAACCAAACATCACGAATACGAGGAGCATCACTGAAGCCACGATTCCAGAAAGCCGGGCGCGCGCTCCGTTGGAAACATTGATTAGACTTTGCCCAATCATTGCACACCCCCCCATACCTGAGAAAAAACCTGAGAGGATATTGGCCGCTCCCTGAGCTACAGCTTCTTTATTACTGCGCCCTCTGGTGCCTGTAATTTCATCCACAATATTCAGGGTCAGCAAGCTCTCGATCAAACCGACACCAGCTACTATCGCTGCATACGGAAAGATGATCACCAGTGTTTCCATATTAAATGGTATGAAAGGAATATGGAATGGAGGAAAGCCTCCTTGAATAGAAGCAAGATCCCCAACTGTTTTAGTATCAATACCGAGCAAAGCCACTATACCAAAAACAACCAGAATAGCGGCTAGCGAGGCTGGTACCGCTTTGGTCAGTTTAGGCAAACCCCATATGATCACCATGGTGAGGAATACCATTCCTAGAAATATGGCCATTGGCATACCGGTCAGCCATGCACCAGTAGTGTCTTTGAACTGTGCTAGTTGAGACATAAAAATAATAATCGCCAGACCATTGACAAATCCAAAAATGACCGGATGCGGCACTAAACGAATCAGTTTTCCAAGACGTAAAAGACCAGCCAATACCTGGATAATTCCCGCTAGCACTACTGTAGCAAATACATACTCTACGCCATGCGTTTTTGCCAGTACGACGATCACTACAGCTACCGCACCGGTGGCTCCGGATATCATCCCTGGTCTTCCTCCCAAAACAGAAGTCACCAGTCCCATGACGAAAGCAGCATACAACCCGGTCAATGGGGATAAACCGGCAATAAGGGCAAAGGCGACAGCTTCAGGAACTAAAGCCAATGCAACCGTCAATCCGGATAATACTTCAGTTTTATAATCTACTTTTTGATTAATGTCAAAAAGATTAAAATACTTTTTCATTGTTGTATAATTCTAATATAGCAATGTATCGCTATCATATTTACAAGCCGAAATCAATGGGATACAAACCTTGGAGAGGAAATAAGAAAAGTGGTTAAATGTTGTTGAATGCAAGGCTTTTTCTGTTTTGCACCCAAATAAAGGGCGCAAAAATAGGGATTTCTTTAAGATCTAATGCTATAGGGGTAATAGTACATTATAAGAAAACGTAAAAGCGGGCGCTATCAGGTTTGAAAGAATCAGCTAATGAAAGTAGTCTTATGCTGAGCGCACAGGACACTAATCGCGATCCTTCTTTTTAAAATCACCGCGTTTCCAGGCTTGAATAAATTCTTTCCAGGCGAAGGCGTTAAAGAGGTTGACAGGTCTGATCTGACCTTCGTAGTAATAACTCTGCGACTGTTGTTGCATGTATAGTGAGGTATGTTCAATGCCATCGGATGGAAGATACTCCCGCAGCGCAGCCATGCTTTTTTCAGAAAGATTTTCTCTTGCGAGATCTTCAAGATCATCGTGCACATCCATCGCCAAAAACTCCTGTGTAAAAAAGGTTGGATTCGGCCAAGGATAGATGACCGCTTCCGGAAGCAAGTAAGTATCTCTTGACATCACTTGAAAAATAGTATAACGATCCTGAGACAATGTATCCGGAACGGTATAGAACGCATCCTTATAACCAAGAACTGAAAACACGAGTGTCTCCTTTGCCCGTACGACAATGGAAAAGAATCCTGAAAAATCAGTGTATGCTCCTCGATTAGTCCCTTTGACAGCCACAACAGCATAAGGGAGAAACATTATTTTGCCTTCATCCTCAGTGACTACCTTCCCTGAAATCTGAATGACTCTTTCTTGTCGTTCTTTCTGTGCCTGACCATACACCAGGCCTCCACACTGAAACAATACAAAAGCCAGCAATAAAAATTGTCTTATAAGATTCATCTGAGGTTTTACTTGCACCATAGGGTAAAGGTAGGGATTGATTCGGTTTTTAACGAGTGGTATCACAGCCTGGTATAGCTTCATTTTCAATTTAACAGGTTTTTAACCAATCATTTTCAGAAAGACCATATACCCAGTGCTTGCTGCAGCACCTCTTCCATTCTATCTACAAAGACAAAATCCACACCTTTTATATATTCCGGTTTAATCTGATCCACATGCCGCTTATTGGCTTTTGACAGAATAATGTGCTTGATGCCCGCTCGTTTCGCTGCCAGCACTTTCTCTTTTATTCCACCAACGGGTAATACTTTACCTCTTAGTGTAATTTCTCCGCTCATCGCCAGATGAGATTTCACCGGTTTATTATTAAATGCAGATGCAATAGATGTCAGCATTGTGACTCCTGCTGATGGACCATCTTTTGGAATAGCGCCTTCGGGCACGTGAATATGAATATCCGTGGATTCAAAAGTTGCGGCATCAATGCCGAGCGACTCGCCATGTGCTTTGATAAAACTCAAAGCAGTAGTCGCTGATTCTTTCATCACGTCACCAAGGTTTCCAGTAAGCGTTAGCTTGCCTTTTCCGGGACTCAGGCTTGATTCGATAAAGAGGATATCTCCTCCTACTCTGGTCCAGGCAAGGCCTACTGCTACACCGCTACTGTGCTGCTCTGTATATAAGGTCTGGTCGTGTCTTTCCGGGCCAAGTATATCCGGCAGTTGTGTTATTGAAATCGTCTTGGTGTACTGCTCCTCCATTGCCACTTTTTTAGCAACAGACCGCATTACAGAAGCGATGCGGCGTTCCAAACTTCGCACGCCCGATTCGCGTGTATAGCTTTCTGCCATTTCACGAAGCACATCATCTTTCAGTTTGATATGAGCCGGTTTTAGCCCATGCTCTTTTCGCTGGCGTGGTACGAGATGCTTCTTGGCAATTTCTATTTTCTCCTCAGTAGAATATCCACTGATATTGATGATTTCCATTCTGTCCAGTAGAGCAGGTTGTATTGTGTTCAAAGAATTTGCTGTGGCAACAAACATCACCTTTGATAAATCATATTCCAACTCCAGATAATTGTCATAAAAAGTAGAATTCTGCTCGGGATCCAGTACCTCCAACAAGGCGGAAGAAGGATCTCCTCTAAAATCTTTTCCTACCTTATCTATTTCATCAAGAATAAATACGGGATTGGAAGCCCCTGCCTTTTTCACAGACTGAATAATACGTCCGGGCATGGCACCGATATAGGTCTTTCGATGTCCACGAATTTCTGATTCATCATGGAGACCACCCAGAGACATTCTTATAAATTTACGCTTAAGTGCGCGCGCGATTGATTTTCCTAAAGATGTTTTTCCAACACCGGGAGGACCTACCAAACAAATAATCGGGGCTTTCATATCCCCCTTTAATTTTAGTACGGCAAGGTGTTCAAGAATCCGATCCTTCACCTCTTCCAAACCATGGTGATCTTCGTCAAGTACTTTAAGGACATTTTTCAAATCAAAATTGTCCTTTGTATAATGCTCCCACGGAAGGTCAAGCATCAGTTCCAAATAATTGAGCTGCAGGCTGTATTCAGAAACCTGGGGATTGATTCTTCGCACTTTAGCAATTTCCCGATTAAAAGTCTCTTGAACAGTTTTGCTCCACTTCTTTTTCTTTCCCCGCTCGATCAGGTTTCTAATCTCTGATTCTTGTGGATTCTGTCCAAGTTCTTCCTGAATCGTTTTTAATTGCTGGCTGAGAAAGTAATCGCGTTGTTGCTTTTCAATATCCACTCTGACTTTGGAGTCAATCTGGTTTTTGAGTTCCAGCATCTGCATTTCATTATGCATCAGTTTAAACACTTCTGTAGCCAGTGTTTCGAGCTCCTCGATTTCCAACAATTCCTGTTTCTTCTCCAGGCCTATACCAAGGTTAGAAGATATAAAACCGAGCAGGTGAACATCGCTTTTGATGTTACGAATCATCACCACTGCTTCCGCTGGAATATTTGGCGATAGTTTTATGATTTTCTCTGATAAATCGCGAATAGATCCGATGATCGCTTCAAACTCTACCTTCCCTTTCGGTTGGATATAATTTCTTGGCTTCACTCTGGCTACCATATGCGGCTCTACAGAGTCCATTTGGATCATATTAAATCTTGATCGACCCTGGAGTATCGCTGTAATCGAACCATCCGGCATCTTCAGGACTTTGAGAATCCTTGCCAAAGTTCCAACAGTGTATAAGTCTTCCACTTCCGGATCTTCCGTATCTACATCCTTTTGGGCAAGTACAGCAATCTGCTTATTGGTATCGTGGGCTTTACGAACGGCCTTCATAGACTTCTCCCTTCCCACCGTAATGGGAATTACGATGCCCGGGTATAAAACTGTATTTTTTAATGCCAGCACCGGAATTAGCTCAGGCATATCTTCTCCGCCATGTGGCTCATCATCCTCATCAACCGAAATAATCGGTATGAATTCACTCTCTTCAACCGCACTACTGTCTAGAATTAGGTCTTCAAACATATAATTCAATAATTTCCTAAAAATGTTGCTTTTCTAACGAATCGAAGAGGTCAATTACCATTCCAAGGCTATAATTCTGCCATTAGAGCAAAAAAAAGACATTTGATATGCCATTTAGGCAGGACTTGAGGCATAGGGCATAGAGCGAAGGGCATAGAGGTCAGAGGTGAGGGGTCAGAGGTGAGAGGTGAGGGGT
>JBBKWA010000278.1:0-2554 GCA_037968695.1 Saprospiraceae bacterium | reverse complement strand
CTAATAGCCTGGGTGATAATATTGTAATGTCCGTGTTTGAAGATCACACTGGCCTTATATGGGTAGGGACAGCCGGGGGTGGAGGTGTTAATTCATTTGATCCACAGACTGCGAAGTGGAATCGGTATCCACACAATCCCAAAAATGCCAATAGTATGGGCAAGGGCTCTATAGAGGGAATTGCTGAAGATCGCAGCGGGATGCTTTGGTTTGGAAGTACCGATGGCCTTACACGTTTCAATCCGAAAACTAGCCGATTTACTGTGTTTGTAAACACCCCAAAGAATAAGTATAGTTTAAGTAATAATTGGGTTTATTCAATAGTCGAAGATAAAGCAGGGATGCTTTGGATTGGAACAAATGACGGCGTAAATCTTTTCAATCCAATAGAAGAGCGTTTCTATAAGATTGGAGGAGATTTCAAGGATTCTTTGCAGCTTCAAAAATGTATAGTTCATCATATTTATAAAGATAAAGAAGGTCTTTTGTGGCTAAGTTCGTTTGCTGATGGCGTGTTTGTTATCGATACTGATACAAAGAAATGCATCGCTCACTATAATCACGATCCAAAAAATCCGAATAGTATCGGGAGTGACGTAGTGTTTGCTATCACACAGGACTTAAGAGGCAGTTATTGGATATCCACAGAGGGAGGCTTGTACTATTTTAATCCGCAAACCAAAGTTTTTACCCTTTACGAGAATAAAAGTTATCTGCCAAAAACAGAAACGAAAGGTCATATTATTATGACAGATATTGCTGGTATAATTTGGATAGGTACAGTGGGTAGAGGAGTTATATATTTTTCACCACAGCAAAAAAAATTCCGCCGTTATCTGAATGATGAAGCGAGTATGTTATTTGGGCCTGGCAGCAACAGAATAAAATCAATTTTTAAATCGCCTGATGACCAGCTTTATGTGACCACCAGTCAGAATCTTTTAAAATTCAACCAGGGCAAAGATAATTTTGAAGAAGTGTGGCAATTAAAAACGATAAAGCGAAATGGCGAAAATTTTGTTTTAACAACGGCCTGTGAAGAAAGGCCGGGCATCTTCTGGTTAGGTACCGATAAAGCCGGAATTATACGGTATGACCAATATAAAAACAAAGTAACTTTCCTACAAAACAATTCTTTAGATACAGGAAGTCTTGCCAACAACTGGGTTAATGTACTTTATAAAGATCGAAGCGGAAGGATATGGGTAGGTACCGAGGGCGGTTATCTACAATGGTACGATTCAGGCACAAAAAAATTTACCAACTACCGGTATCTTTCAGCAAATGAAGAAGCGCCCCTGAACGCAGGTATCAGATTTATTTATGAAGACAGTAAAGGCGATATGTGGTTAGGTGTCAAGGCCTTTCATATGGCGTTGGGTGGAAATGGCTTATACCATATAAAAGTAAAAACGGGCGAAATTAGACATTACCAACATCAGCCTGATATATCGGGCAGCCTGAGCAATAATAGTGTAACCTGTTTCTATGAGGATAGAAAAGGAATTTTCTGGATAGGAACTTACGGAGGTGGGTTGAACAAACTGGATGCACAAGCCGAAAAAATTACAGTCTATACAATAGAAAATGGTTTGCTATCCAATACTGTGCAGGGCCTTGCAGGAGACAGTGCGGGCAATGTGTGGATAAAGGCAGGTGAGGGCATTACCCGTTTCAATAGTGCTACACTGGACACTAAACAGTTTGGTAGTGCAGATGGATTAGCAACCTCTCCCTTGGGTGTTGAGTCAGATGATTACAATGCATATCTAAGCATGGAAAGCGGCGAAGGCGACATATACTTTAGCAGCAACAATGGCCGCAATGGATTAATCTCATTTCATCCTGGTTCTATTCAGGAAAACAAATTTCAACCTCCTGTTGTCATTACTCAATTTAAAATTTTTGATAAAAGCTATCCAATTATTGGTAAAGAAATTTCGCTATCCTTCAACCAGAATTTCTTTGATATTGAGTTTGCTGCGTTGAGCTACCTCTCTTCCGGAATAAATCAGTACATGTATAAATTGGAGGGGGTAAATAATGATTGGGTAAACAACGGCACCTGGCGGATAGCTCATTATACAAACGTAGCACCTGGCAGTTATACTTTTCGTGTAAAGGGTTCTAACAATGATGGTGTTTGGAATGAACAAGGAACGACTTTAACCATTATCATACATCCACCATGGTGGCTCACTTGGTGGGCTTATACACTATACGGACTCCTGATAGGTGGCAGTATTTGGGCATTCATTCAGTACCGATCCCGCAATTTACTCCGACAAAAACGATTGCTGGAAAAACAAGTTGCTGCAAGAACAGCAGAGGTGGTGCATCAGAAAGAAGAATTACAAACCACATTAGAAGATTTAAAAGCCACCCAAGCCCAGCTTATCCAGTCCGAAAAACTCGCGTCCCTCGGCGAGCTGACCGCTGGCATCGCCCACGAAATCCAGAACCCACTGAACTTCGTCAACAACTTCGCTGAACTCAGCCATGAATTGATGGAGGAAATGAAGGAGGAAATTGAAAAAGGTGATTTCGAAGAAGC
>JBBKWA010000277.1:0-14252 GCA_037968695.1 Saprospiraceae bacterium | reverse complement strand
ATTTCAGGATAAGACACTAATATCTAATATCTAATATCTAATATCTAATATCTAATATCTAAAAAAAGTTAATCAAAATAATATGAAAAATAGTATCGTTCTTTTAATTGTCCTGGCTTTTATTTCCTGTAAGCAGGGAGCTTCTACTTCCGCTGAGCAGGAACAAACACAGGCTACTGCACAGGACACCTCTGTCACGGAAATAGTAGACATTCCTGGATTAAACCGATTATGGGATACTGATAACATTCTGACTACATCCGAATCTGTGCTGTATGATCAGGCCAGTGACATCCTGTATGTCTCCTGTATCAATGGGGTACCGCCTACTAAAAAAGACAACGATGGCTTTATCGCTAAAGTTGGTTTGGATGGTAAAATAATAGTCCATAAATGGATTACCGGACTGAGTGCCCCCAAAGGAATGGGTCAAAAGGGAAACACACTCTATGTGACAGATATTGATCGCCTGGTATCCATCGATATTCCTAGCGGAAAGATTATAAAAGATTGGCCTGTGAAAGGCTCCGTCTTCCTAAATGATATACACGTAGCGAAGGATGGTATCGTCTATTTTACCGACTCAGAAACAAGTACTATTTATTCATTACAGGATGACAAAGTAAGTGTTATCTATCACGATGCATCGCTTGGTGGTACTAACGGCATTTGGGTAGAGGGGCACAGTGCGATTTTGGCTGGATACAGCTCGGGTGTTGTGCACCGACTTAACATGAAAACGAAAGAAGTAGACATCATAGCTGAAGGCATACCTGGTGGAGATGGCGTAGAGCCATACGATGGTGCACTAATGATCTCCAACTGGAATGGACAGGTATATCATGTTACTTATAACGGTGACGTCACCCTGCTATTGGACTCACAAGGCGTCAAATTGAATGCTGCGGATATAGAAGTGATATCTGAGAAGAAGCTTTTGCTTGTTCCAACCTTTTTCGGCAATACGGTGACCGCTTATGAATTAAAGCACTACCAATAACCAATAAAATAGGGCTGATTGTTCAGCCCTTTTTTATTCTTTCAACCAATGCGAAAAATCTCTTCCGATTAACTTCCCAAACCGGGCCACATCATCTTCCACTCGATCTTTTATGTAGTGCTTATCTTCTTCACTCAGTATCGCCTTTTTTACCGGCTGGCTATTCAATTTATTAATGGCTTTCCCGATACCCATCTGTTTTAGCAACTGAACGAATGGCGTAAGTCCCATGACGATCAAACTGCGGTGCACTTTTCCACTCCACTTTCTGAAGTGTACATTTTTTGTTCTTCGGGTAGGGTTAGACTTTTTACTGATGCCTGGAGGGATAAAAGTCGGATCTACATTAAGAAAAGTATATAATTTTGAAAGCAGATCTTTTGGATTTGATGTAACGACTTCCATATCCACAAAGAAGAATTGGTCAAGACTAAAGAGTGGAAGATACCGCGAGAGGTTTTTATGATATAGACACGCCTCAATGAATTCAGGTATTTCTCTTATTACTTCGCTAATTGATCCAGATACACTCTGGTGATAATCTTTGGCTGAATGGTAATGAGAGACGATTCGTTTATAAGGCGATCGCAAACAAACGATAAGTTTAATATCCGGATTGTGGTCAAAGATGCGTTGAGGTACTACAGGGTCTATGATATATCGCGGCGTAACTTCTCCTTTAATCTTTTGCCCTTCGCAATGCTTGAAGTGTTTTTGATACCACGAAATCCCTAATGGATAATGTGGGGCATCATAAAGTTTATTATGAGAAATATAATCATTAAAAAAATGGACTTCTTTCGGCTCTGCCATACAAATCTCAGGGTGTGCTGCCAGCATATGACCTAGCCAGGTTGTACCGGCTTTCGATGGTCCTATGCCAAGAAAATCAACCTTAAACGTCTCTATCATTGTTTCAATTTAGCCAATGGCTCAAATCCTTCCCCGACCATTCTTCGAGCTGATGTATATCATCGCGTACCCGATCCTTAACATAGGATTTTAGTTCAGGGGTCATTTTGTCTTTTTGCAGGGGTCTGCTATTGATCTTCATTATCAAATTTCCTACGCCAGCTTTTTTTATGGTTTTCACAACCCCGGAAAAACCCCATATAATAAGTTTATGGTTTATTCTCCGAATAAAATCCTGAAATCCTCTGAAATTACTGATACGCCCCTGATTAGATTTCTTATTTATTCTTTCCGGGCGAAACGTAGGGTCTACTCCCAGAAAGGTATAGATTCGCGCTAATAATTCATCAGGTCGATCTTTAATATCCTCAAACCAGATCAAAAAAATCTGCTCTTTTGAAAAATGCTCTAAATACATGGAAATATTTTTGAAGTACATCGAGGTCTCAATAAACTCAGGTTGTTCCTTTACCGCTTGTTCCATCGACCGATCCTCTTTCTGCACAAAGTACTTCGCAAAGTTGTAATGTGATTCAATGCGGTCCACCGGACTCCGCATAAAGAAAAATATTTTGACATCCTTATTGTGTGCTTTTATTCGAGCCGGCACTACTGGATCCGTACAGTATCTGGGGGTGATTTCTCCAATTATCTTCCCTTTTCCACAATGTTTAAAATGCTTTTGATACCAGGATATGCCTTTCGCATAATTTGGTTCCATAATCCGATTGCGATAGGTCATGATATCATTAAAAAAGTGTACTTCTTTTGGAACAGACATACACAACTCCGGGTGATCTTCCAACATGTGCCCCAACCAGGTAGTTCCTGATTTTGAAGCCCCTATACCCACAAAATCTATTTTAAATGTATCGCTCATCTTCTTTCGATAAGTAGTTAAAATTTAAAGTAACCTTCCCACTTTTCACGATGATGCTTTAAACAGTTTATGATAAGTCTCCTCATGCAGGTCCATCGCTTTGTCAAGAGCAAACGTCTCCCGAACATAATCATACCCTTTCATCGCCTGCGTTTTCCATCGATCCCCTTCCAGTAGCTTGGTCAATCCTTCTTCAAAATTATCATGTGCTGCGTGAAAGCCATAGTCGGATGCAAAATTGTCCGGATTGACAAAACTAAGAATTGCCGTTTGATATGCTGCTGCCTCCAGATAGGAATTAGGAAGTCCTTCTCTTATAGCCGGATTTACTAATATCCAGGATTTCTCCATCAGGTCATGATGTAGTAATCCTTTAAATTGATCTACAAATCCATGAAACGTAATATTGTCACTTCTGAAAGTTTCCTTTAAATTATTTTCATATTGTGGCACTCTGCTTTTTCCTGCAATATGAAAGGCAATCTCAGGAAATTTTTCAGCCAGCGAAAGATATAATTCAGGTCGCTTTCTCGGATCTAAACGAGATAGCATCAACACTTTTGGGGTAGGGGATTTTTGTATATGGGTGGGCACGATAACCGGTGTAGGAAGAAAAATCGGGTCCTGCTTTAAGCCATAAATTTTTCTGATTTTAGGCAACATAAAATGCGCAGGAGAAAATACGCCATCACTTTTTCTTACTACATTCCGAACAATGAAGTTCGTTTCGTAGAGGTAGTTTTTTATCACCTGCCATTTATTCTTGGAAGGGTATTTATACTCCAGATACCAATCATGGATATTTCGTGGGTCTCGGATGGTGAATATATGCTTGGCTTCAGGTACATTCTTTCTGGCCAGATAGCTTCCAAATGAAGGTTCGCATGAGTGATAGATATCCGCATTGATTTTTCGATATAGCGCTCCACTTTTCAAAACATCACCGGGCAAATAACTTAAGACTGTGATACCATCCAAATCTTCCTCAGGTGGTTGATCCAGACGCCGCGGTACTACGGCAAAAACTTCATATCCGCGTTTCGCCAATTCTCTTCCGATCGTTCGGGTGGCTTTCCCAAACCCCCCATATTTGCCATAGGCGAATATTTCAACACTAACCAGGCAAATACGTTTCGGAGAAGACATCATTTAGATAAATAAAATTAGTGGTTTTCTATTTTTGCTCACCGATTACGATAATTCTTCTACTGATTTAAGAAATCATATTTTTAAAGCGAGGTCGTTTGGGTGTAATATCACCAAGGCGTTTCTTTTTCGCTTCTTCGTAATCTTCAAAATTACCCTCGAAGAACACTACTTCGCCTTCATCTTCAAATGCCAGGATATGTGTTGCCAGCCTATCAATAAACCATCGGTCGTGTGATATTACAAGAACACATCCAGCGAAATTTTCCAACGCCTCTTCCAATGCTCTCAAGGTGTTTACATCAATGTCGTTTGTCGGCTCATCCAAAAGCAATACATTCCCCCCTTCGCGAAGTGTAACCGCTAATTGAACACGATTTCGCTCTCCTCCTGAAAGCACTTCCAGTTTTTTTTGTTGATCTGCTCCAGTAAAATTGAATTTGCTGATGTATGCCCTTACATGCACCTGCAAAGGACCTACTGTAATTATTTCATTTCCTCCTCCCACAACTTCATAAACAGTTTTGTCTTTATCAAGGTCTTTATGTGCCTGATCTACATAACTGATTTGTACCGTTTCTCCAATGGTAATATCCCCCTGATCTGGTTTTTGCTCGCCCATAATCATTCTAAAAAGTGTGGACTTACCAACACCATTTGGCCCAATTATGCCAACGATCGCGTTCTTTGGAATACTCAGGTTGAGGTTATCAATGAGCAATCTGTCACCAAAGCCTTTTGATAAATTTTTACATTCAATGACAACATCACCAAGACGAGGACCCGGCGGGATAAAAAGTTCAAGTTTGGCTTCTCGTTCCTTGATTTCTGCACTTCGCAATTGATCATAGGCATTCAATCGGGCTTTCCCTTTAGCTTGTCTTGCTTTTGGTGACATCCGTATCCATTGCAATTCATGATCAAGCGCCTTTTTCCTTTTTGATTCTGTCTTCTCTTCCTGTTCTAGGCGCTTGGC
Source organism: Saprospiraceae bacterium (assembly GCA_037968695.1). GTDB lineage: Bacteria > Bacteroidota > Bacteroidia > Chitinophagales > Saprospiraceae > Opimibacter. The sequence goes on along the minus strand of JBBKWA010000277.1, from coordinate 9,338 downwards.
TTTTTGCTCGAGCCAGGTTGAATAGTTTCCTTGCCATGGAATGCCTTCTCCTCTGTCCAGTTCTAATATCCAGCCGGCAACATTATCAAGAAAGTATCTATCGTGCGTCACGGCAATCACGGTCCCAGGGAAATTCTTGAGAAACTGTTCGAGCCATAATACACTTTCTGCATCCAGGTGGTTGGTCGGCTCATCCAGAAGTAAAATATCCGGCTGAGAAAGCAAGAGTCTACATAATGCCACACGTCTTCTCTCCCCTCCTGACAATTTTTCAACCAACGCATCCTCCGGTGGACAACGCAGCGACTCCATGGCAGTACCCAACTTATGATCCAACTCCCATGCATTGAAATGATCAAGCTTTTCCATAAGCTCGGCCTGACGTTCGATGGTCTTCATCATTACGTCATCTTCCATGGGTTCAGCCAGCTTGAGATTAATCTCCTCATAATCCTTTAAGAGGTCTACGATATGCTGAACAGCTTCTTCTACTGTTTGACGTACGGTTTTGGATGGATCAAGCACCGGCTCCTGCTCGAGGTATCCGATTTTATAATCACCGTCAAACCAGACTTTACCATCGTGATTTTGGTCTCTTCCTGCGATGATGCGAAGCAGACTTGACTTACCGGATCCATTGAGTCCTAAAACACCGATTTTGGCTCCATAAAAAAAAGAAAGCCAGATGTTTTTTAAAACTTGCTTGGAAGGAGGATAGATTTTAGAAACCCCCTCCATTGAAAATATTATTTTTTCGTCAGCCATATTTATGTGTAGTGTAAATTAAGATAATAAAGGTCAAAGTGAAGCACGTCTGACTCCATCGTTTTATGCAGAATCTTTTTCACTTTTAGAAGCGCAAAAGTAGGAAAATAAAGGTGAAGGGCGAAGTTTAAATGAGGCTAACAATAAAGTAGTGGAAAAGCCTTAGGTGTCGTTTCGTTCGACGAGGATGACTACCTGTGAAAGTCTAACTTGATATCAATCGCTGTATAATCTGAAAGAGAGGATAATTGTTCATCAATCCATGCATTCCATTTCAACTGATTTTCTACGTTGATCGAATGATTTGTCTCTTTATCATACTTGATTTGCTCGTTGCGATGCTGTTCCGCTATGTTCCTAAATAGATCCCGTAGTTCATCTTTGAATGAATGTGATTTAAACCCGGTTCTGGAAACTACCTTTCTAATCCTTCGCGCATAGATCTCGGTTATTTCCAAATGTCCCTTTTCATGTTTCAACGCTTCTTTCTCGTTTTTAAGATTTGGATAACGGGTCCAGGATTCTTCCGGATGAAACCGCGCTGTGATGCTAACCGTTGCATGTGTTGGGCTGGTTTGTAATGTCGTATAACTCAACGATGAGACGGTAACTGCTCCTGTATTATGCCCCATTTCATGAAGGTGCTGCTTGTTTATCCTGCCTTCAAACAGTTCCCATTTGAAGTCATCAATCCTAGCGTATTCTATGACCACCGGTTTCTGGGCACTCAAAAACGTGTGGACTAAAATCAGACAAATGACAATAAGCGTTTTCATCATAGTATAAACAAACAGAAATTCGTGTTATTGCAGCCTACCTCCTAAATTGTTGTTAAAAACGATTTAAGACCGTTTTGAAGTTTAAACCCAAGTTAAAATCATTGGGCCATAACAACAAGGAAATAGTAATACTTGTTTAGAATAGGTGCTTACTCGAAGCGTTTCGAGACTATGGGTAAGATGGAAGACTTCCAGGCTGTAAAGGATCCGTCGAGGATATGCTGACGGGCCTGGCGAACAAGCGAAAGGTAAAATGAGAGGTTTTGCAGCGATGCAATCATGGCACCGAGCGCTTCTCCTGAAATCATCAGATGGCGTAAATACGCAAGCGTATGTTCCCGGCTTGCTGCTGATGGAGAATCCGGGTCAATGACGTCAAAGCATTCCTTCCACTTCAGATTGCGGATATTGATTATACCTCTTGAGGTATAAAGAAGTCCATGGCGAGCATTCCTGGTAGGCAAAACGCAATCAAACATATCAATGCCAAGCCCAATACACTCCAGAATATTTTCTGGTGTACCTACGCCCATGAGGTATCTTGGTTTTTCGACTGGCAATATATCGCAGACTAAGGATGTCATTGCATACAAGTCTTCATGGGGTTCGCCCACAGACAGACCTCCGATTGCATTAATTGGCATACCGGTAGAAGCAATGTATTCGGCAGATTTTTTTCGCAAATGAGGATAGGTGCTCCCCTGAATAATTGGTGCCAATATCTGTGGAAAACCGTATAGCCCTTCTGTTTCATTGTGACGTTTAATACAGCGATCCAACCAACGATGCGTCATGTGCATAGAACGCGTAGCATATTTCTCATCACAGGGGTAAGGTGTACACTCATCAAAAGCCATAATGATATCCGCACCAATTTGCCGCTGAATATCCATTACGTACTCGGGTGAAAACTGATGTATCGATCCATCAATATGCGATCTGAATTTCACCCCTTCTTCCTTTATTTTCCTTTGCTTGCTGAGGGAATAGACCTGGTAACCACCACTATCCGTCAGGAGCGGACGATCCCAATTATTAAACTTATGAAGACCTCCCGCCTGCTGTAGAACATCTGTTCCCGGGCGCAGATAAAGATGGTAGGTGTTTCCTAAAATAATTTGTGCCTGTATCTGGTCTTTTAATTCTTGCTGGTGTACGGCTTTGACTGTCCCTGCAGTGCCTACCGGCATAAAAATAGGTGTCTCTACATCACCATGTGGAAGGTGGAGTACGCCAGCCCGTGCTGAAGAACTTGGGTCACTTGCCAGTAAGTCAAACGTCGTATTCAATGTCTTCGGTGTTTCCAATTATGCTTATAATATTTTATCCAAAAGGGGCTGCATCACGGCATCCATCGAATATTTTCGATTTAATACTTCGGTATTGACAGCAATTCGATTTGCTTTTGTTTTTTTCCAGTGAAGGTATTCTCTATGCAAAAAAGACTTAATTTCTTCCACATCTTTATATGCGTCTGAAAAGGAATCCCCAATTTCAATTTCCTGAAGAATGTTTTGCAATTCTGCGTCATTCTGATCAACAACTATTCCTAATACAGGAATACCTGCCTCAAAGTATTCAATCATTTTTCCGGTCAATACCCCTTGAAGTTTTTCAGAGGAGATCGTGAGCAACACATTGATACAAGCATTTTGCTGAAGCGCTATAGCCTCTTCTGCTGAAATGATGCCTTTGTCTTTAAAAATAGTTTCAAAACGAAATTTTTTGGCCAGTGCTCTCCATTGCTGCCCATCTTTACCGGCATAGACAATGCTAATATCTTCTGCCTCAAACTTCGTTTCTTGAAATAGCTCCTGTACTGCTTGAAACAAAGGCTCGGCATTGCGTTTGTTGAGAAACATCGATCCTGAGTAAGCAATTGTAAAAACAGAAACCTCCTTTGGGACTGGTGCTTCAAGGTTATTTGGCACGCCATTTCTCAATGTGAGGACATTGGGGTTATAGGACACTAAATGCTTAGCTAATCCGTCGGAAACTGTAGTCAACAAATTTGCTTTTTGAAATATCCTTTCAAAAAATGAATGATGTTGTTGAGGAAATAAGATATGGTTGTAATGTGGATCAATCATTAAGTCTCTGAAATCTGCAATCCAATACAAATGCGGATACTTCTTTTTTAATAAGAAGGCTACATAGTGATCTGCAAATGGACGGTAGGAAGAATAGAGGTGGGTAATTTCGTTTTGTTCGATGACCTTTTTCCCTCTTCTTAATAAGCTGAAAAAATATATCAGTCCTCCTTCACCGGCAATGATGTTAATTGGAAAGGTGTTAATCAGGCGGATCAAAAATTGTGCAAGAGCCGATGATTTTTTGTTTTCAGGCACCGCTGCATCAGTGGTTCTTCGACGTAATAAAGATCTGTAATCAACTACAGGAATGCTTTCAATTTCGTTCGTGACACCCCTTGCATTAGAAGGCGAAGATGAGGACGTAAATATCTTAGAAAATTTTACCTTCTTCGAAATAAAGGAGGAAATACGAAAATTTCTTTTTGCTGCCGTTCCCATTGCAGGGGGATAAGCATATAGTAAAAACAGAAAGCGCAGATCAGTCATTGACATTCATCAACATAGCATACAATTGATTCGCAATGATTTTATCATCAAACTCCCTGAGCACCTTTTGCCGACCCGCCTGTCCCATCAAATGTTTCGCAGAAGGGTCCAGATGAATAAAGTTGATCATTGCATTTGCTAAAGCAGCTGAATTCTTTACCGGAACAAGATATCCGCTAATCCCATCATCGACCGTTTCCCTGCAACCCGCAGTATCTGTTGTTATCACCGGACAAGCCATCGCCATGGCCTCCATAATCACGCGTGGCATACCCTCACGATAAGAAGGTAGGACTATACAATCAGATAGCTCAATAAATTTTTTAATGTTTTCCGTCGCCCCGTGATAATGTATATCGGGATCCCGAATCCATTTCATTAGATCATCGTTGCGAATGGAGGAAGGGTTCTCTTTGTCAATTTCTCCTATCAACCAAAACTGGACCTGATGATGCTGTTTTTTCACAATTTGGGCTGCTTCTATAAACTCTCGTACACCTTTATCATAAAGCAATCTGCCAATAAATGTAAATGTGGTTAATTCGCTTTTCTGAACGCTGCCGTTTGGACTGAAAAAATTTGTATCAACACCACAACCTTTAATCGAAAGGCTTTTTTTAATAGATACTAGATGCTGTTGTTCGAACATGATTTTGTCATCCTGGTTTTCAAATACCACTTTTTTATGCGATGGCAAAGTAACTTTGTATAGGAGCCGTGTAACCACATTAATCCATCCCTCATGCATCAAAGAATAACCCAGACCGGTAATGACCGCCATGGATGGTATCCTTAAAAGGCGCGCTGCCAATCCACCATATATATTTGGCTTTACGGTATAATGTAGAATCAGATCAGGTTTGTACTTTTTATATAAACCGATCAATTCAAACAGAAGGCGTAAGTCCCTAACCGGATTGACACTATCCCTGTGCAAATGTCGAATTGGGATGTGATTGACCTCAGGAATTGATTCTGTATACGAGATAAATTTATCCACCGGCGCCATCACGATCACCTCATTCCCTTCACTGATGAGTTTGCGAATGATGTTTAGCCTGAAATTGTAAATATTCCAGGTTGTATTGGCAACGATTATGACTCTTTTACCTGACAAATGGTTTTGCTTTTATTTTTAGTTTTTAAATTAAGTTGTGTGCCAAATAAATTTTAGCCATTTATTTTTTCGGCTAAGACGGCCATTGTTTTTTAAACTTAGCCTCAGAAAGGGGCGTTTAGATATGGCCATTTGTAGGTATAACTCTAATCTCCTAAGCCCATTTTTTGCACGCAGAGGCGCAGTCCCGATAGTTGTCAGGAGCAGTGAGTTTTTCCAAATACAAAAGTAGTTTCACGCAAAGACGCGAAGAACGCAAAGTTGATTTACTGAATACAAAAGTATTTTCTCGCAATCCCGATCCCGCTCAATCGGGGCGGGAGCAAAGAGCGCAAAGTTGTCGGAGGCAAAGTTGATTTTTCTTAACCCTAATCTCCTAATCCTTTTTCTGCACGCAGAGACGCAGTGTTTGTTTTTCATAACCCTAACCTCCTAAACCCCTAAGCTCCTAAGCTCTTTTTTTTGCACGCAGAGACGCAGAGGCGCAGAGATGTTTTTCTGAATGAAAAATAGTTTCTCGCAAAGGCGCAATCCCGATCCCGTCCCGATTGATCGGGATCGGGACGGGAGCAGAGTTTGTTTTACATAACCCTAACCCCCTAAGCCTCTAATCTCCTAATCTCTTTTTTTTGCAACCAGAGACGCAGTGTTGTTTTATGTCGACTACAAATACCCTTCATACCCGTTATTCTCAAGATCTGTTTTTAATGCTTTTATCTCTTGCTCATCATCCATAGGGTAGATCATCAGGCAATCATCTGTGTCAATAATAATATGCCCATCCAACCCTTTTACAACAACCAACTTATCCTTCTTGGATAATACCAGATTGTTATTTGCCGCCTTCATGAAAACAGTGTCCGACAGGATTACATTATTGGATTCATCTTTTGCAAGGTAATCATACAATGAGTTCCAAGTGCCAAGGTCAGACCACGCTATATCACAAGGTATCGTAAACACATTGTCTGCGCGCTCTAGAATAGCATAATCGACAGATATCTTCTCAGTCTTTGGATACGCCTCTTTAATAAAATCAACCTCCTTTGCTGTATTGAAAACCTCCATCCCCGGTAATAAAACATTATAAATAGAAGGGGCATGGAGTTTAAAGTTGTCAAGAATAGTTTTCAATTTCCAAACAAAGATGCCGGCATTCCATACAAAAGAGCCAAGGTTTAAATAATGCTCGGCAGTTTTCTTATCCGGTTTTTCTCTAAAAGATTTAAGACGGGATACTTCTGTTGATTCAGATTTATCAAATTCGATATAACCATATCCTGTATCCGCTCTCGTAGGTTCTATGCCCAACGTTACAATTCCTGTAGTCGTTGAAGAATGATGAACGGCAATATGAATTACCCGTTGAAATTCTTCCTCATTCTGAATTATGTGATCAGCAGGTGCAACGATACATACGGCATCCGGATTGAGCTTACTTAACTTGAACGAAGCCAAAGCTATCGAAGGTGCAGTATTATTTCTGGTCGGCTCTTCGATGATCTGGTCTGCACTTAATTCAGGAATTGTATCCTGTACCAAAGCGGCATAAGCTGTATGGGTAATGATGAAAATATTCTCGAGCGGAATAAAACGCAAATATCGATCCACAGTCGCTCGCAATAAATTTTTACCTGAACCTGTGATATCCAAAAACTGTTTGGGCAGAAGCTCTCTACTGGCTGGCCAGAATCGAGATCCGACGCCTCCTGCCATGATCAAAACATATGGTGCATTATTCATTTCTTCGAACTTGACTCATGATTAATATTGGATTTGGGCTGCCCTCATATCTCTTTCACAGATTAAAGATGAATATTTATGGTGGCTAATATTTTAACCATACGCTCCGCCGTTTTACCATCCCAATACTTTATCTCTTGTGCTTTCTTCCAATCTCCGATGATCATCTTTTTAATAAAACCTTCCAGCAAGGAAACGTCTTTGACGAGTTCATTGGTTCCCAATTCAATAGTCTCAGGTCTTTCAGTACTATCCCTTAAAGTGATACAGGGGATATTCAAAATTGCTGTCTCCTCAGTTAGCCCACCTGAATCAGTAATTACACCTACTGCATTTTTCACTGAATACATAAATTCGAGATAGGACATTGGCTCGACAATTTCAAAATTAGCATATTGCTTCCCTGTGGCGTCAAAAACTTTTCTTGTTCTGGGGTGCATAGGAAATAAAACCAAACAATCATCCATCGCATAGTGGATAGTATCAAGAAGTGCTGTGAGCTTTTGTGGATCATCGACATTGGAAGGACGGTGCAATGTTAAAACGACATACTTCTTGCCAGTAAATCGTTTATCAAAAAAAGCGGGCTTCCTGAGTTGGCGTAAATGCCCTAGTAAAGAATCAATCATTGTATTACCAACATAGAAGATGCGCTCTTCCGGGTGGCCTGCTGAACGCAAATTACTATTTGCCTCTTCAGACGTCGTGAAAAAGTAATCCGTAATGCTATCCGTCACCATTCTGTTGATTTCTTCCGGCATGGCCAAATCCCCTGATCGAATTCCTCCTTCAACATGGGCCACTTTGATTTCTGCTTTTTTGGCGACAATAGCACAAGCCATCGTTGACGTGACATCCCCTACCACAATACATAAGTCCGGTTTCCATTCCTTCACCGCACTTTCATACCCTATCATAATTTGCGCTGTTTGACTTGCCTGTGTACCGGAACCGGCGCCCAGGTTGATGTCTGGCTCTGGAATACCAAGCTGCTCAAAAAAGCTTTCACTCATATTCCGGTCATAATGTTGACCGGTGTGAATTAACCTAAATTCAAATGGTGCATTAGGATGATCTTCATTATAGATTTTCAATTGCTTAATGATCGGTCCAATTTTCATAAAATTCGGACGAGCACCGGCGATAATGTCAATTTTCATAACTAGTCAATATACAGTTTCGGGAAGCAGACACCTCCTTATAAATTATTTCTCTGAATCCAATCTGATAACACAATAAGTTTCCACACCTGGGACCAGACAATTCGCTTGTCTCCCTTTTTGAAACCTTCCCATTGCTTCAATACTTCAGCTCCGTTAAATTCATTGCGCGAAGCAAGATATAGCAGCTTCTGATCAACCATTGGAGCAAGTTCATTTTTAAGCCATTGCTCCATAGGCAGCGTGAATCCCATTTTGCGACGCTCGTATATTTCCACTGGAAGACGTGGTGCTAAAGCATCCACTAGAAGCTTTTTGGGCGTATGTGGATACTTCACTTCATCAGAAAGAGAAAGCATGTATTCAATTAGCCGGTAATCAAAAAATGGAACTCTGACTTCTAGCGCGTGGGCCATAGACATTTGATCTGTATCGCGCAACAAGACATCTCTGGTATAGGTCTCCATTTCACCCACGGTACATTGGCTGAACTCCCCGAAACGCGAAACCGTTTGACTAATCGTTCTTAGTTTTTCTTCTACACTATCTGAAGGACTGGGATGTGTCAATAATTTTTGTGCCTCATCCATTCGATATGTTCGTCGCAGTACAGGGTATACGGTGGAGAGATCCCAAGTATTCATTCCAAGCAGAAATCCCAACTTTAACGATTGTGGATTCTTGGCAGATGAAGTAAGGATTGTGGCGATGGCACTACGCAAGACCTTTGGAAACTGCAGGATCCATCGGTGTTTCATGATGCGCTTGTATATCAAAAACTTACTATAGCCTGCAAACAACTCATCTCCGCCTAGTCCGGACATGGCTACTTTCACCCCTGCTGCACGCGTATGCTTTGCGACGAGATAAGAATTAGGCCCATCCCCACTTGGCATATCCATCGACGCCAGAATATCCTCTACCGAATATAAAAACTCTTCGGGCTTGACCAGCATACGGTGATGATTCGTCTTGTACATCGAAGCAATCTGCTGTGCAAAAACAGATTCATCATATTCTTTCTCATCAAAACTTATCGTAAACGTATTAACCGGTGCATCTGACAACTCTGACATACATGCCACAACAAGACTGGAATCAATGCCTCCGGAAAGAAAGGCCCCGATAGGTACATCAGATACCATGCGCAGTCGCACCGCATCGATAAACAACTCTTTTACTTTTCCTTTGGCAG
>JBBKWA010000276.1:0-32138 GCA_037968695.1 Saprospiraceae bacterium | reverse complement strand
TTCCTCCTGGGGATACAACATATCTGTACGCCGAAACCTGCGATTCGACACAGATCGGTGCCATAAATGACACCGCAATTGATGTAAATGGCTGCGACAGCCTGATCATCACGACAGTGACATTTGCACTGGGGGATACAACTTATCTTTTTGCAACTTCATGTGATTCCTTAGATGTGGGCGTGATAAATCACGCCCTTACGGGTGCTGACGGATGTGATAGTACTGTGATCACCACAATCACTTTTTCGGAACAGGATTCTACATTCATCACTTCATCGACATGTGATCCTGCGCAGGCAGGTGTTATGATTTACGACCTTACGAACCAGTTTGGTTGCGACAGTATAGTCACCGAATCAATCACGCTCAATATCAGTCACCAGATCGATCTAGCATCAGAATCATGCAATCCATCAGATACGGGAGTATTCGTGCAGCAGCTGACCAATCAATTTGGATGCGACAGTATCGTAACAGAGACTGTTTCATTGCTTCCTTCTGATCAAACTTTTATCAACGAAACAACCTGCGATCCGACACAGGTAGGTGTGATAAATCTCACCCATACGAATCAGTACGGCTGCGATAGTATCGTGACGCTTACAGTTGCCTTGATACCTGCAGATACGACAGAATTGTTTTTTAAAACTTGTGATGCATCACAAGTAGGCGTGATAAGTCACACCACCACCGGGTCAGATGGCTGCGACAGTATCATTATAGAAATCACTGAATTGTTTCCATTGCCTGTTCTCTCTGTGCAATCTGTGATTGATTACAACGGCTTTGATATCAGTTGTCAGGGCGATGCTGATGGCAGTGCTATAGCAAATGTGACCGCCGTACCGCCATACACCTACCTATGGTCAACAAGCGAAACGGATAAACTGATCACCGGACTGAGTGCAGGTGATTATGCTGTATCGATTACCGATGGAAATGGGTGCACAACAGATGACGTGATCACTTTAACAGAACCAGAATTATTTATGATAGGTTTTGAAATATCGGAGCCGGATTGTTTTGATCAACAACTCGGTAGTATCATTGTCAAACCAAGCGGAGGAGTTGCGCCCTACACATATTCGATTGATGGCACAAACTTTCAGTCATCCCCTGACTTTGCGGGATTGGGTGAAGGTATCTATCAGCTCACTTCACTCGATGTAAATGATTGCAGTGCCACAGAAATCATCTCGATTGATGTTCCCCTAATGGTGCATGTTGATCTAGGCGACAATCAGGTGATCGCACTTGGTGACTCAGCATCGTTACAAGCTGTCATCAACTTGCCTTTTGATTCACTCTCGTCAATCCTATGGACAGGAATTGATAGTATCGATTGCCCGAATTGTTTGACGCAAATTGTAGCGCCGATCATCACAACAGCTTATTCTGTTTCGGTGATCTCTGCTGATGGTTGCGCGGACAGTGATAGCCTCACCGTATTTGTAACAACTGATCAGGCGATCTACATTCCCAATATCTTTTCACCAAACGGTGATGGTATTAATGATGTGCTTACAATCAGTGCCAGTGATGGTGTAAAAGAGATCACCTCCTTTACCATTTATGACAGATGGGGCAATATGGTTTTTCTTGCGGAGCATATACTTCCTAATGATCCTGCTACCTCCTGGGATGGCCGATTGAAAGGCGAGACGATGAATCCGGGGGTGTTTACGTATAAGCTTGTCGTCAATTACACTGATGGAAACAGTGAGATCAAATACGGGGACATTACATTGGTTAGGTAATTTGGGGCGGAAAAGGCTCCCGATCCATCGGGAAGGCGGAAGGGCGGAAATCGGAGCACAGCGTAGATCCTGCACCGGAACTGGTGAGGGAGGCAGAAAATCGCAGCGAAGCGAAGATCCCGCCATCCGACGAGGGAGGATGCTCAGCGGGAGGCGGAAAGCTGAATCCATATCCTCTGGAAACATCAAAAAACTAAACTCTCTAAACTTTGTAACCGAAGGTGACAATACTCAACCTTCTAAACTCATCACCCAATCGTAAACTGGATATAGGTGATCTTTCTTCCATCTTTGAGATGCATACCCTCATAATATGTTTTATGTGTTAGCGCTGGAAAGTCCAGAGGCATACTGTAGATGTCCGGGTTGGCATAGTGAATTTCACAAGCAGGATCATTGTGAATGACCTCAAGTGTGAACTCATAGAGTAAGGTAGAATCAGTTTTCAGATGCATCATCCCACCGGGCTTTAATATTTTGCGATAACGTTCGAGGAAAGGGGCAGCGGTGAGTCTGCGATTTGCTTTACCTTCAAAAGGATCGGGAAATGTAATCCAGATTTGGTCTATTTCATTTGGAGCAAAAAAGCGCTCAATAAATTCAATTCGGGTTCTCAAAAAGGCAACATTTTTTAAGTTGGTCTCCAGTGCAGTTTTTGCCCCTTTCCAAATTCGTGAACCTTTGATATCTACGCCGATATAATTATTGCCCGGGAAATCTTTTGCCAGTGCCAGGGTATAATCGCCTTTCCCGCAGGCCAGTTCCAAAATCACCGGATGTTGATTGGAAAAGTGATTTTGTGCCCAATGACCTCTCAGATCCTCAACGATTCCTTCCTGGTTGGAAAGAAAGGATGCTTGTGTTGGCACGCTTTCAAAAACATTCGGAAATGTGGCAACCTCTGCAAATCGCATTAGTTTATTCTTTCTGCCCATAGGGTCAAAACTAAACATTAGCCGGAAATGTGAAAGCATACTTTTATCATGTTTATTCCTTTGATCCTTTTTTTATACATTCACAGCACATTAATACGCATGCAAACGCAATGCATCATAAAACCGAAAAAGCCAAGTACGAAACAATTTTTGAGAAGGAGTTATTGCCTCATGTGACTGCTTTGCAGACCTTTGCCTACCACCTAACTTATAATCAGGAAGATGCTGATGATCTCGTACAGGAGACTTATTTAAAGGCCTACCGATTTATTGATAAGTACGAAAAAGGAACTAATGCTAAAGCATGGTTGTTTAAAATTCTTAAGAACGCCTTTATTAACGAATATCGGAAGAAGTCAAAACAACCCACTAAGGTGGATTTTGAGGATATTGTAGCTTATCATGATACGGATGATAATCGTGTATCAGGATATAGCGATTTGAGAGAAGAGATTTTTCTGCACATGATGGGTGATGAAGTAACTTCAGCCATCAATAATTTGCCAATTGATTTTAGAACGGTCATCTTATTGTGTGATATTGAAGGGTTTACTTATGAGGAGATCGCGGCGATTATAGATGTACCAATTGGGACAGTCCGATCACGACTTTTTAGAGCGAGAAACCTGTTGAAAGAAGAACTTACGGACTACGCGCAGAAATACGGCTATGTCGATGTTCGGGGTCAAAAGAAATTGTCAAGAAGCCAATCCAACGAAACGAAGGACAGTACAGAAGAAGAGTAAAAAAATGTAACCGAGTAGTATTTATTTACCAAATCTCATTTCCTGATTTGATAAGGAAAGTAAAAATCAGTAGCTATGATAAACTTTACCGATCACGATGAATTAAAAAGGCAAGTAGGGATGTATTTTGATCAGGAGCTTGACCAGCCATCGAAAGATGCGTTTTTAAAAAAAGTGAATACAGATCCCAACTATCAGCAAGCTTATCAGCATGAATTACTGATTAGAGATAAAATCAAAAAATACATCCATCGCCCGGGAGATTCCTCTCAATTAATCCAGGCTATCAAGAATCAGATTCAAAAACCATGATTAAAGGGGCATCCCTGTCCTTACTCTTTTATGCTTCAAAATGGGCGTAACGGCGCAATGTGAAATTGTCAGCAGCATTTACCCCGATGGTTCATTACTGTACGTCAAGGAGCTGATCAAATTTTTCTGGAGGGAGTAAACAGTGGATTCTTGGTTATTTTTAAGTACCCACCTCTAGGAGAGATATGTTTAAGAAAAACTTATTTGGTTAGGTAGGGCCGCAGATTGTTGCAAGAAACAAATTCAACGATATCTTTATAATATCTTTAATAATAAGGATGACTTGCAGTACGCTATAAATGTAAAGAATGCTGACCATTCATTTGATTCAGAATTGTTAGGTGGAATAGAGTATCGATTTATTAAAGGAAAGGGAATGAATCTTTATGTTCAAGTATTATCGGCTCTTGGTGTTGATGATTCATCACCCAATCAGTCAAACAGGGCCCTCTAGTTAAATAGGGGTATGCCGATAGGAAAAGAAAATCAGCAAAAAAATGTGCTGAGTAAAATGCTAATTATTTTGTTGAATAAGCGAAGAAGAAAAGGCACTCAATGGCAACAATTATTGCCCGGCTTGACCATGTTGCGTGGTTACAAGCTGTCATTATTTTCGAATGATTTACTTGCCGGCATTACCCTCGGTTTGGTGATGGTGCCTGTCGGTCTTGCTTTTGGGGAGCTGGCAGGAAGTCCACTCGCAGGTCTGTATGCCGGTATCTTTCCTTTAATCGCCTATGCAATATTTGGTACTTCCAAACAGCTAATTATTGGGCCTGGAGCGGCAATGGCAGCTTTTGTAGCGCTAAGTGTAGCGCCCCTTGCATCAGGTGATCCTGAACGATTGATTGTTTTGACTTCGCTTATTTCTGTCATGATTGGTATAATATGTATAGCCGGTTCAAGATTACGGCTAGGCTTTTTTGCTGACTTTTTATCCAATCAGGTGGTGGTTGGATTTATGCATGGTCTGGCGCTGGTTATCGCAGTTAGCCAGTTGCCACTCTTACTTGGCTTCGACATCAGAGGCGGCACCACACTCAAACAGTTTTTTGTTGTTTGCCAAAGATTAAATGAGACACATTTTATCACGCTGTTGCTTGGCAGCTCATGTGTCGTGGTAATTCTGTTTTTGCGAAAATGGTATCCTGCTGTTCCCGGACAAATAATTGTTTTGATAGGGGCAATTTTAGCAGTGAAGTTTTTTGCTTTGGAAGAACAAGGGGTGGCTGTCGTTGGGGATATCCCGAAAGGATTGCCTGCCTTTCATTTTCCCATTGTCAGTATAAAGGATATTCAAAAGCTAATTCCGGTAGCCTTTGCCGCCGCCATAGTGGCCTTTTCAGATACCATGGCAAATTCAAGAGGATTTTCTAATCGGAATCACTACCACGTTGATGCCAATCAGGAATTATTTGCGCTGGGGATGGGAAATATTGTGGCAGGGTTCACACAAAGCCTTCCTGTCAGTGGAAGTGGATCTCGTACGTCAGTGGCTGAAACAGCCGGCAGTAAAACGCAAATGACATCAATTATTGCAGCAGCAATGGTCGGATTGGTATTACTCTTTTTTTATAAGCTTTTGTACTCACTTCCTTTGGCAGCATTAGGTGGCATTCTAATGGCTGCGGCTTGGAACCTTTGTGACTTTCAAGCTTTTAGGCGGATGTGGCAATTTCGAGGAGTAGCGTTAATCAGTGCTGTATTGACGATGATTGGAGTAGTGTCCTTTGGCATTATCCAGGGCATTGGTATCGGTGTACTTTTTTCACTGGTTTTGGTGTTACGTGCACTTGCTTTTCCAACGGATACTGTATTAGGTAAAGCCAGTGATAACAGATATCATGATATAAAGGAGTTCCCGGATGCGGTGCCAATACCCGGAATCGTGATCTATCGTTTTTCTGGTCCGTTGGTTTTTGCTAATGGCAACGTATTTCGAAATCGAGCCGAAGAGCTGATTGCTTCATCAATAGAAGATATCCATGGTTTTGTTTTAGATGCTTCGGTAATTTATGAGGTTGACCTTTCTGCCTGTGAAACACTTTCTTTATTTCAATTTGAACTAAAACAACGAGGCATCACATTTGTGATTGCTAATCTAAGACCTAATATTCGAAGATCTATTGCTAAGGGGTGGAAAGAAAGTGCTGTCGATGATGATTTATTTAAAAGGAATGTTCGAAAATCTGTTTCTTTTATCCAATCAAAGGAAGAGCAACGTAATATTTTGGATAGTAATGCTGTTTGATCCGGTTATTCAGTTTCCTTCTTTTCAGCCATCTAATTGATTATAATATATAAGTTAAGCTTGTTGATAAACCGTATTTGTTTAAGCTTAGATTTTAGAATTAAACTAAATTGCACAATGTCAACGATCAGAAATTTTCTTTCTTTCTTTCTTTTTCTTGTTTGTGTCAATGGGGGTGTAGGACAGGACCTTGTTCTTGCCGTCAAAGGATATGATATGCATGCCGAACTTACCTGGTCAACCGGCTCCGTGGTAGACCGATATCAGATTTTAAGAAAAGCACCAGAGGAAGGAGATTTTACACTCCTTTCAACCACCAGAAAAACGCGTTGGATAGATTGGACAGGAAGAGAAGAGCCGACCGAATATAACTACGCGTATTATGTCGAAGGGCTTTCAGTTCTGGGAGATATACTCTTGACCTCTGATACGATGAGTACCACCGTATCGCCATTTTCTGATGACCAATTTTTGGATATGGTACAGGAGCATACCTTCAGATATTTCTATGAATATGGTCACCCAACCAGCGGTATGGCAAGGGAGCGTCTTGGGAGTGGAGATATAGTTGCGACAGGAGGGACCGGTTTCGGTATCATGGCCATTGTGGCCGGCGTTCACCGTGGTTTTATTACCAGAGTCGAGGGCGTTAATCGCCTATTGAAAATAGTAAGCTTCCTTCAATTTGCAGATAGTTTTCATGGTGTTTATCCGCATTGGATGAATGGCCAAACAGGGGACGTCGTTCCTTTCAGCACTTTTGATAACGGAGGTGATCTTGTGGAGACCGCCTTTCTGATGCAGGGGTTGTTGTGTGCAAGGCAATATTTTAATAAAAACATTGAAACTGAAAAGGTGCTTCGGGAAGTTATCACCGGCCTATGGGAGGATGTGGAATGGGATTTTTATAGCCGGAATGATTCAGGTGTTTTATACTGGCATTGGTCGCCTGAATTTAATTGGCAGATGAACTTCCCCATACGAGGGTATAATGAAGGACTAATTGTTTATTTGCTTGCAATTGCTTCTCCGACACACCCGGTAGATGCCTCTTATTATCACAATGGTTGGGCAGGGGCCGGATATGTCAATGGAAATACCTGGTATGGGGAAAAGCTATATGTTGGCCCCAATTTAGGCGGGCCCCTCTTTTTTGCGCATTATTCGTTTATGGGATTTGATCCGAGAAACATAAAGGATGCATATGCCAATTATTTTGATCAAAACCATAATCACACCATGATCAATCGATCATGGTGCATAACCAATCCTTTTCATTATGATGGGTACAGTGCAGCTTGCTGGGGCCTGACTGCCAGCGATGATCCATGGGGCTATCTTGCTCATGCACCCGGAGCCGGCACAGACAATGGAACGATTACTCCCGCTGCGGCAATTCCCTCTATGCCTTATACCCCCAGCGAGAGTTTAACGGCACTAAAGCACTTTTACCAGGAGTACGGTGCTAATCTATGGGGAGAATTTGGTTTTTATGATGCCTTTAATATTAACGAGAATTGGTTTGCCGAATCCTATCTGGCTATAGATCAGGGTCCAATAATCAATATGATTGAAAACTATCGGTCCGGCCTCCTATGGGAAAATTTCATGGCCAATAGTGAGATTGCTCCTGCTCTGGATGCCATTGGCTTTGTTGAAGATGTGGTTTCCAATAAGGATATAAAAAAGGAGGGTATAGCCTGGAATGTCTTTCCTACGATTAGCCAGGGTGAGGTTTTTGTCATCCTTAGTGAGCCATGGGGGAAAATGAAATACCAAATAGTTGTTTGTGATGTGCTTGGACGTAAATTGGTCCATGAAATCAATCAGGTAAATGAACTAACCAGCCAGATAAAATTACTGGGTAATCAGACGTCTGGCGCGTGGATTTGGATTTCACTGAAGGATCAAAATCGAATCATAGACGCACGCCCTGTTTGGTTTTTTTGACCTTTGAAGAAGAATGAATGAAATAAATTGTATGGGAAAATTTTCGCCAACAGTATATAAGTGAAAAGAGTATAATTTGTAGCGTGTTCAAGGTGTGGGTTTTATGAAAGCCTAAATTTTCTTAGCTAAGCTTTGTAAAAAAGAGGGTATTTTTTTGTAAATTGATGGTTAGATTTTTATCCTTCAATTCAATGCGCTTTTAGCATTAAATATCCAGGTCACTTTTAAAAACCCAATTTTTCTATGAAAAATTTACTTCTACTTTGTTTATTCTTTTTTGCTTTACACACACTGCCGGCGCAGATTGTCTATGAAGACTTCGATGGTGGTGTGGCTGATGTGGCCTGGATTGGTCTGAATGGCACGTATAATGGTGCCATAGCAAATCCGGCTCCGGATGGCGTCAACTCCAGTGATTTTGTTGGATCGTATACCAACAATGCAGACTTTGATTTTTGTTTTGCATTGGGCACGTTGACGGAGCCTGCCGATCTGAGCAAATTCAATCTGGTCAAAATGAAAGTCTGGTCCCCTATAGCGCCTATTCAGGTGCTTTTTAAATTTGAAGGGGGTGGCAATGCCGTTGAAATGTTGCGAGACATTACCGTCGCGAATGAGTGGGTGGAATATAGTTTTGATATGGGGAGCGGCGCCGCCTTTGAAGAGTTGGACAAAATTCTTGTCTCTTTTAACCCATTTGTACTAGGTAGTGAGGAAACATTTTACTTTGATGACATTGTTGCCTATGAAGCTATCGAAGAGTACGAAACATTTGAGAATGGAAATGCGCTTCCCTGGGAAGCAGTAGATGGTTCTTTTGATGGCCCGGTAGCTAATCCTGATTCTAATTCAGTGAATGGTTCCGATTTTTGTGGGCAATATGTCAAATCCGGACTCACCGGCTATAGTTTGCTTTTAGCAGACAGAGGGACTCCATTTGATATGGCCATTTTAAATCAATTTCATCTTAACGTGCATGCTCAGGCGCCAACCCAGGTGCTATTAAAACTTGAAGGACCTGGTGGACCTGCCATTGAGCGAATTCAAAATATAGGGCTTACTAATGAGTGGCAAGATTATGCTTTTGATTTTTCAGAAGCTAAAGACTGGACTCACTTAACTAAAGTCATCTTGTTTTTTGATCCAGGCGTTGAGATGAGTGCGGATACCTATTATATAGACAACCTTCGTGGATTGTCTCAAGGTCCGTGTAAAAACGTCACACTCGATCCTAACATGATTGATGATTTTGAATGCAACCGTAATGCCACCTATGTAAACGGGTGGGATAGCCTTAGTGTCGTTGACAACCCTGACCCTAATGTTATTAATAATTCTTCCCATGTAGGTCGCTATGGTGATCCCTCCACAGAACAATGGGCTGCGCTATTACTGGACAATCAGAATCCAATAGATTTGACTACGCTCAATCAGCTTAATATTAAAATATGGTCGCCTAGAGTTGTTCCTATCCTTTTTAAACTGGAAGGAGGTGCTTCACCGGCAAAGGAAATCTTTGTGGATGCCCAATCTGCCGGCGAGTGGAATGAATATACCGTTGACTTTAGCGGTGAAGCTTTGTCCAGTCATCGCAAAATTGCCATCTTCTTTAATGCCGGGCAAGATCCTGAGGCTGGAGATGTTTACTTGATTGATGATATCAACTGGGCCGAGAAACAAAATGTCGTGCTTGAAGATTTTGAAGGCGGGGCCCAACTTCCATGGGCGCCATTAGATGATCAGATGCTCCTGCATGGGGTGTTTGATGTCATCGCAAATCCTGATCCATCGGGCGTAAACACATCTGGTGAGGTTGGTGAGTATACAAAAGGAACATCAGCTTTCAGCACCGTTGCAGCAGTAGCACCAGGAGTCATTGATATCTCCACTCGCCCACAATACAATCTTGATGTTTGGGCTTCAGAACCGGGGACAATTATCTTCCAGCTTGAAAGCGTAACGCAGGGAAATAAAGAAGTTACAAGAGATATTACTACAGGAGCTGCATGGGAAACCATCTCCTTTAATTTTACGGATTATCAGTCCATTACTGATTGGGCTTCTATGCGATTGATATTTAACCCCGGAGTGGCTGAAGAAGGAGCAGTTTTCTACTTCGACAATCTTACACAATCCGAAAGCACGGTAGACCCTTGTGAAGGTGTTGTGGCTATCGGAAATATCATTGACGATTTTGAATGCCAGCGAAACAATGAGGTTACTGTACAAGCGGAATTCATTACAGTAGATGCCAATCCAATGGTGACCACTACCAATAGTTCCACGTATGTTGGATTGTATCAAAATCAGCCCGCCTCTCCTTGGGCAGCTTTCTGCTATGACTTCCCGGATGGTATCGATTTATCTGCTTTTAATCAGTTATCAATTCAAGTGCTTGCTGACGAAGCAGTTCCTGTCCTGATGAAACTTGAAGGCGGAACAAGTCCTGCGGTAGAAATGTGGACGGCGGTTACAACCCCTGGTGAGTGGGAAACCTTGACAGCAGATTTTTCAAATCAGGTTGGAGAAGATTATCGCCGTGTATGCATCTTTATGAATGCAGGAGTGGAAACTACAACAGTAGATGAATACTATATAGACAATTTGTTGTTCGCACATGCGCCGTATACTAGTTGTATAATCAATTTTGATGATGCAGCTTTTATTTCTGATGTCTGGTCCTATTTCCCTAATGATGACTCAGGTGACTTTGCCCTTATAGACAATCCGGATCCAAGTGGCATCAATCTAAGTGCTAAAGTGGGTCAAGCCACTGAAAAAGCAGACAGTGGTCAGCCATGGCAGGGCATGTACACAAATCTTGCTGCCCCTATTCACTTTGGCGCCGATAAGATTATTAGAATGAAAATATGGTCTCCTCAGGTGGCCTCTGTTACTATGAAAGTTGAAGGACCACTGACTCCCGGAGCGCCTGGTTCAGGAGATCTCACTGTACCAAATACCAAAATGAATGAATGGGAAGAATTGTCTTTTGATTTTTCACAGACACCCATTACTGATGATGGAGAGTATACACGTATTACATTGATCTGGGATATTGATAATATTCCTGCTGAAGATGTCATCTATTATTTTGATGACGTTCAGTTGACTACTGGAGAGTGCGGAACAACAAGTATTTTTGGTGGACCGGAAAAACCTGATGTGCTTTCTATTTCACCAAACCCGGTGATTGATGAATTGCGGATTAATGATCTTGGACAGGTTTCCAGACTCGAGGTACATAATATGTTTGGACAACGTATTGCCAGTATTTCGACAGGAACAGCTGGCTCAACAACCATACAAGTTAGTAACTTGGCACAGGGTACATACATACTGACAGGATTAAGTGCTAAAGGTGAACTTTTAGCCTTGTCTCGTTTTGTTAAGCTTTAAGAAATACAAGGATACAGATCGGGGAGCGCTATCATGCCTCCCCGATTTTTTTTTAGTGCAGTGCATGCTGACAATGATAGTGCTATGTTTGCTGTCGATTGGTTGCCATAGCCAAACTAAAGAACACACGAAGAACAGCAGGATCGCTTATTCAGTCGATGAACTGCATCAGCGTACTTTTAATTTCTTTTGGGAGCTGGCTGATAGTGTTAATTACCAGATCCCAGATCGATATCCCACGCTTACGTTTTCTTCTATTGCGGCCACTGGGTTTGGACTTAGCGCCTATATCGTAGGATCAGAAAAAAGCTATATCACCCGGGAGGAAGCTGCGGAAAGGACATTAAACACATTAAGGGTGCTTTGGCGCTTGCCACAAGGCCCTGAAGAAACAAATGTGTCCGGGTACAAAGGATTCTTTTATCATTTCCTGACCCTCGACAAGGCTACACGTTTTAAAAAGGTGGAGTTATCTTCCATTGATACAGGATTGCTCATGGCCGGAATTTTATCTTCCATGTCTTACTTCGATCGTGAAAATGAAATAGAAAAGGCCATTCGGGAAACCGCTGATAATTTATTTAGGCGCGTTGACTGGAATTGGATGATGAATGATGTCAATTCCATGTGGATGGGGTATCATCCTGAAAAAGGATTTATTCCGGCTGAATGGAAAGGATATAATGAAGCCATGATTCTGTTAATCATGGCGATGGGATCACCAACATATCCTATTGATTCAACAGCGTGGGACACATGGTGTTCGACTTATACATGGAACGAATTTTATGGTGAAGAGAATATCCAGTTTGACCCTTTGTTTGGACATCAATACAGTCATGTATGGATTGACTTCAAAGGCATTCAGGATGATTACATGAAAGCCAGAGGGATTGATTATTTTGAAAATAGCCGGAGAGCGACACTTTCTAATCGCAATTATTGCATCGCCAATCCCATTGGTGCTATAGGGTATGGTGAATGGTGTTGGGGACTCACGGCCTGTGATGGACCAGCCAATAAAAAAGTCACTATCGGTGAGAAGAAATGGAAGTTTTTTGAATACCGCGCAAGGGGTGCTTGCAGTATTCAGATTGTAGATGATGGAACCATAGCACCTACTGCAGCTGGCGGGTCATATCCTTTTGCTCCTGACCTCTGTGAGGAGACATTAAAAAATATGTGGGTTACTTATTACGATGATCTGATAGGAGACTATGGATTTAAAGATGCTTTTAATTTAACGTATGTGACAAAAAACACACCTGAAGGCTGGTATGACAAGGATTATCTTGGGATAGACCAGGGACCGATTTTGCTGATGATTGAAAATCATCAAACAGGCCTTTTGTGGAGTGTGATGAAGAAGAATCCATATATCCTTGCCGGTCTTAAAAAAGCTGGTTTTGAAGGAGGTTGGTTGGATAAAAGGAGTAGTGAGTGATGCGCCTAAGTGATTACAGTAATTATGACGGGTATGAATTATCAATTTTGTAAAACAAAGAAATGGTTGTAAAATATTTTCCAGTAGTGGCATCTATTCTTCTAATAATAGGATGTAACAAAACAGCTGAAGTTGAAGTTTCTGCGAATCGATTTAGTACACAGGTGGATAGTGTGCTCGCATTGATGAACCTGGATGAGAAGATAGGACAGATGACACTCTACACAACGGACTGGGGATCTACAGGACCCACCATTCGTGAAGGGTATGAAGAAGATATTCGCAAGGGACTTTGTGGTGCACTATTCAATAGCCACACAGTGGCTTTCACGAGACACCTTCAGGAGGTCGCCGTGAAGGAAAGCCGCCTGGGTATTCCGTTGATTTTTGGTTATGATGTGATACACGGCTATAAAACTATTTTTCCTATTCCACTGGCCGAATCATGTAGTTGGGATCTAAAGGCAATGGAGCAATCTGCTAGTATAGCAGCAGCGGAAGCAACAGCTTCAGGATTGCATTGGACCTTTGCTCCGATGGTTGATATTTCGCGAGAGGCTCGATGGGGGCGAGTGATAGAAGGTGCGGGTGAAGATCCATATTTGGGTTCGATGGTTGCCCGGGCACGTGTTCGCGGATTTCAAGGGACAGATTTTGATCAGGCAGATAAGATGGTAGCCTGCATAAAACACTTTGCGGGATATGGTGCCCCAATTGCCGGTAGAGAGTATAATACGGTTGATATGAGTGAACGTACCTTCAGAGATATTTACCTGCCACCATACCTCGCGGGAATAGACGAAGGGGCAATGACGGTGATGACCTCTTTTAATGATCTTGACGGGATACCTGCCAGCGGCAACAAATGGCTTCTGAATAATATATTGCGTAAAGAAAATCATTTTGAAGGATTTGTAGTCACAGATTATACCAGTATCAATGAGATGGTTGAACACGGGTATTCGGTGGATGAAGCGCAAGCAGGCGAACAGGCTGTAAATGCAGGTGTAGATATGGATATGCAGGGAGGAGTCTTTCAAAATTTTCTCAAAGAGTCTATTGCTGCGGGCAGAGTTTCTGAAGCAACAATAGATGAATCAGTTCGCAGAATACTTCGAATCAAATTTGAACTCGGATTATTTCAGGATCCATATAGATACTGCAATGAGCAGCGCGAGAAGGAAGTACTCATGTCTCCGGCGCATCTTGCAGCGGCAAGAGAAATCTCGAGCAAATCTATTGTCCTGTTAAAAAATGACAATAATGTATTACCCCTTACGAAAGCAAAATCAATCGCATTGGTTGGGCCACTTGCAGCAGACCGGGAAAACCTTTTGGGACCATGGAGTGGCTCAGGAGAAGGCGACAAATGTATCAGTGTGCTTGATGCATTTCAGGAAAGAGCAGATGATATTGGATTCAAACTAAAGTATGTTAAAGGGTGTGCGATTGAAGGAAATGATGTAAGTGGATTTGATGAAGCGATTCGAATTGCATCAGCTGCTGATATTATTGTTGCCGTCGTAGGAGAGAGTAGAGAAATGAGTGGTGAGGCAGCGGCCAGAACAGATATTTCCCTTCCCGGTGTTCAGGAAGAATTTGTGAAAGCGCTTGTGGCCACCGGAAAACCTGTAGTAGTTGTCTTGATGAATGGAAGACCACTAACTTTTCCATGGATTGCAGAGCATGCATCCGCCATAGTTGAATCATGGTGGCTGGGAACGCAGGCCGGGCCCGCCATAGGGGATGTTTTGTTTGGCGATTATAACCCATCTGCAAAGCTTACAATGACTTTTCCGAGAGATGTTGGTCAAGTGCCCATATACTATAACCCCAAGAATACAGGACGGCCCTATGAGCCTAACAATAAGTGGATTTCGAGATATATTGATATGCCAAATTCTCCTCAGTACCCATTTGGATACGGGTTGAGTTATACCACGTTTGCCTATGATTCGATATTGGTTTCCGGAGAACGATTTTCCATGACAGACACTATCGAAGTTTCTATAAAAGTGACCAATACAGGAACAGTAGCTGGTGAAGAGGTTGTTCAGTTTTATGTCCGGGATTTGGTAGGAAGTGTTACCAGACCGATTAAGGAATTGAAAGGGTTTGAAAAAATATTACTGGCCCCTGGTCAGCATAAGAATGTTATCTTAAAGCTAACGAGTAGTGACCTGGCCTTTCATACCGCAGATATGAGCTTCAAAGCAGAGCCAGGTGAATTTTGGATGATGGCTGGCCCTGATTCCGAGCGTTTACAAATGAAATTAATTACCATCACAGAATAATAATTCAATGTTACATTGCAAACTTAATAGCGACTCAAAACGCAAAAAGATCCGTACGCAAATGAAACGATTACAAATTCTTTTCTTTCTCTTGTTTGGGATGGCGGTAACCTCCTTTTGCCAAACGACAGTAACAGGCACAATTATAGATATGAACTCTAATGAGCCTTTGATTGGTGTGACTATCCTTGAAGCAGAAACTGAGAAGGGAACCACCAGTGACCTGGACGGTAAGTTTACGCTTTCAGTGACAAGTGTGGAGCCAAAATTGATTTTTAGGTATACCGGTTATACTACATTAGAAGTAAAATTGGATGGTCGGGATCAACTGGACATTAAAATGTCCGAGGAAGCCACTCTATTTGATCAGGTCGTCGTGGTAGGCTATGGCATTCAAAAGAAAAGTGATCTGACAGGAGCGGTGTCAACGGTTAAGGGTGAAGATATCGCAAGAATTCCAACAGCCAATGTCGAGCAAGCACTACAAGGAAAAGTATCCGGTGTATATGTCGCTCCTGTATCCGGATCACCGGGTGCCGGCGCAGTGATCCGGATACGTGGCACGGGTACGCTCAATAATGCTAATCCGCTCTATGTGATTGATGGCATGATCACCTATGATGCGTCAAATATTAATCCTGATGAAGTACAGAGTATTGAAGTGCTAAAGGATGCTTCTGCTGCGGCTATTTATGGGAGCAGAGGAGCTAATGGCGTAATTCTCATCACCACAAAAACAGGGAAAATCAGAGACAAAGCGGCCATTACATTTTCTTCTTATTTCGGTACGCAGCAGGTTACAAAAAATATAGAATTGCTCAATGCAGCAGAATTTGGGTCTGCGTATAATGATTTGAGAGGACAGCTGTATTATCCTGATCCGACGATCCTGGGAGAGGGCACCAATTGGCAGGATGAAATATTCAGAACAGCACCTATTTCTAATTATTCGTTTTCAGCCAATGGCGGATCGGAAGCCTATACGTACAATTTTGGAATCAATTATTTTTCACAGGATGGTATTATTGAAAATTCACATTATGATCGCCTCACCTTTCGGGTCAATGGCCAATACAAACTAAATTCATTTATGTCGCTTGGACATAACCTGTCCTATTCCAGTATTGGAGAAGATGTAGCTCCCGGGGTGGTCAATAGTGCCTATCGAATGCCGCCTGTATTTGCGCCGCAAGATTCAACTGGTGATTTTTCAGACCCTACATTTTTTGGATTAGCGATTGCCAACCCGGCAGCAGATTTAAATTACAAAAGTGATAACCACAATACCGGTTCGCGATTGTTTGGAAACTTTTATGCGGATGTCAACTTTCTCAACAATTTTACCTTCAGGACTAACTTTGGATTTGATGAAGGAAATCGCTATTCAAAATATTTTGAACCCAAGTTTCAAGTCAGCGCCTCCCAATTAAACAAGAATGATCGATTGAGTGTTGGGATCAGTGACGTCAGCGATTGGATATGGGAACAGACCCTTACGTATACAAAAGACTGGGGAGAGCACCATGTTAATGCCCTGGCAGGATTTACAGCGGAAGAACGGGTAAGAAGTTCTTTAGGTGGGAGTAGAGAAAATTTCCCGGGCACAGCAGAAGAGATACTTTATCTGTCCTCTGGTAATGATACGACACAGATGAATTATCAAAGCGCTTATGACGAAGCATTGACGTCAATGCTTTTTAGGGTCAATTATACCTTTCGGAAACGATACCTGCTTACGCTTAGCTGGCGGACAGATCGTTCCAGTAGGTTTACAAAAGCAAATCGAACAGCCAATTTCCCGTCGGCCAGTATTGGATGGAATATGACACAAGAATCATTCGTTCAAAATATTGATTTCTTAGATCGACTAAAGGTTAGAGCCAGTTTCGGTGTGCTTGGCAATCAGGCATCTGCTTCCGGATATCCTTCTACTGGCACAGTGACCAGCGGGTTATATGGCGTGTTTGGTCCTGATGAAAGTCTGAATCAGGGAGCAACCCTGATATCGCTGTCAAACGCAAATTTAAAATGGGAGACATCACAGCAAGCAGATATAGGATTAGAGCTAGGATTTTTTGAAGGTAAACTCGATATAGAAGTGGATTGGTATAACCGGGAGACGTATGATATCATCGCTGCGGTACCTATTCCGGACTATGTCGGTTCACAGGCAGATCCTATAGTCAATACAGCTCGTGTAAAAAACCAGGGTTGGGATATCAGTGCTAATTGGAGAGAAGGTGGAACGGTAGCGTATAATTTTGGAGTTATATTTTCACCGATCACCAATACGGTTGAAAAACTTGCAGAGGGGCGGAGTGAAATTTTTGCTGCTTTTCTTCAAGGGGAAGCTGCATCACACACTATTGTTGGTCTTCCAATAGGTGCTTTTTATGGATATAAGGTTGATGGCATCTTTCAATCCCAGGAAGAACTTGATAGTAGTCCAAAATTTGGGGGTGAAAAAATTGGGGATATTCGTTATCAGGATACCAACCAGGATGGTATCCTAGATGGAGATGATCGTGTATATCTGGGCAGTCCTATTCCAAAACTAACCTACAGTTTTTCAGCAGGTATCGCGTGGAAAGGATTTGATTTTAATGTAGATGTCCTTGGGTCAAGTGGAAATTATGTTTTCAATGCCAAAGAAACCTTTCGATTTAGTGTATACAATTGGGAAAAACATGTTGCCGATCGATGGACGCCTGATAATCCATCACCTACCGAGCCACGTATAACGAATGGGGGCAGTAACTATAGAGTCAGCGATCGATTTATCAGCAAAGGTGATTTTATAAGATTGAGGAATATCAGTCTTGGATATACTATTCCAAAAGGAGTGACATCGAAGGCTAAAATTGATCGACTGCGCGTATATGTGACGGGGACCAATGTCTGGACAAATCAGGATTATAGTGGCTATTCAACAGAGTTTCCGAATGCAACCAATTCATATGAAGTGGGATTTGATTTTGGAAGTTATCCGATCTACAAATCGTGGCAAACAGGAATTGAAATCCAGTTTTAATACGCAGTATCCTATTTTAATTTAATGATTATGAAGAATCGCAATAGTATGAAAAATATAAAATTTGGTTTCGGTTGGACGTTAGGAATAGTTTTGTGTTTGACCACCTTTTTAAGTTGTGGCGAAGATTTTCTGGAGAGGAAGCCTAAGGGGCAGCTGACCTATGACACCTTTTTCGAAACATCGGATCACGCTGTTTGGGCGACAAATGCCATTTATCAACAGTTCAGATCTTGGGAAATGTGTGCGTTTCCATGGATTGGTATAACTGACATTATCAGTGATGATGCAGACAAAGGAAGTACGCCCAATGATGCGCTATACGTGTTGGAATTGGATGAGTTTACTTTTGACGCCACAAATGCTGCTTTTTCAGGAGCGTGGCAAGGGCATTATCATTTAATCTTTAGGGCAAATCTTGCAATAGAAAACATCCCGGGAATTGATATGGATATAACGCTTCGCAATCGACTTGTTGGAGAAGCAAAATTTCTGAGAGCCTATACCTATTTCAGATTAGTACAGTGGTTTGGTGATGTGCCCTTGATCACCGAAACATTAAATGATGATGCGTATTATAATCAGGTACGAACTCCGGTAGAAGCTGTTTATGATTTCATAGAAGCCGATCTCCTGGATGCCATAGATGTACTTCCCGAGAAATCTGATTACAAATTGGCTGATTTGGGGCGAGCTACAAAAGGGGCTGCGAGAGGCATGTTAGCGAAGTTGAATATGGTAAGACATAATTTTGCTGCAGCAGCTTTGTATTGTGATGCGATCATCAATTCTATGGAATATACACTGATGACTCGTTATTCCGATAATTTTTTACCTGTGGGAGAAAATGGTCAAGAAAGTATATTTGAAATCAATGCGGTGGCCTCTCAAGCTGCTGTGGTCGGTCCTGGGGCAACACCCTTTAATATGATTCAGGGCGTAAGAGGTGTGCCTAATTTAGGATGGGGTTTTAACAGGCCTAGTGATGATTTGGTTGCGGAATATGAACCAGGTGATCCACGTCGACAGGCCACGATTATTTATGTTGGGGAAGTGCTCCCTGATGGGTCAACTATTGTACAGGATAATCCGGAAGTGCTCAATGAACGTTACAATCAAAAAGCGTGGGTTCCGGCACATGCAGGGTTGCAGGATAATGGGCCTGGCAATATCAGAATACTTCGATATGCGGATATACTCCTGTTAGCAGCTGAGGCCTATAACGAAGAAGGAAACCCGGCCAAGGCCCTGGAATATTTGAATATGGTGAGAGCCCGAGCTCGTGGTTCGAATAATTTTATCCTGCCCGTCGTTACGACGATGGATCAACCAGAGCTTCGTGAAAAAATATATCACGAGCGCAGGGTTGAACTGGCTATGGAACAGCATCGATGGTTTGACCTTGCACGATGGGGAATGCTTGCAGAGGTTATGACACCGTTAAGACCTGGGTTTGTTCAATCAAAGAATACCTTGCTTCCCCTACCACAATCAGAGATTGACCTTACAGGGGGAAGTATCGTACAGAATCCAAATTATTGATAACTTTTTGATATTGATTTTTAAGAGCATATGGCGAATTCATATTTCCATTATGCTTTTTCGATAAAAATCAAATTATGGTAAAAAGAAATTGCTTTGATGCCCTGATTTGGGATTTCAGGTGGCAATTCATCTTTTAACCATTCACTCCGATTGACCGAATGTACACGTTGGATGAAGTAGTTCATGGCTGATGGTACTGTTTCCAACTGGCTTGTACTGCCTTCAAATTTGGGCCAATAAGAGGTTTGGGTGTCTTCTATAACATAAATACCACCGGGAGGCAATAGTGGAAACAAGGCCTCAAAGCTTGCAATGATATGAGACTGGATATGACTTCCGTCATCAATAATGATATCAAAAGGACCTTCTTTTGCGTGAAGCGATGCTAAAAATGTGGTATCACTTTGATCTCCCTGATAAATCTTCAGCCGGTTTTCCTGAATGTCACTTTTATCATAAAGGTCTATGCCAATAATAGTGCCCTTGTAGAAATATCTTTTCCACATCCGTAGCGAATCCCCTCCATGATGTGGTTTAGCATATCCACCCACACCAATCTCGAGCAGCTTTATTGGTTTGTGACGAAGTGATTGAAACTGCGATGTATATATTGGGGTGTAAAAATGATAACCCCATTTATCCGTTTTATAAACCTTCGCAAGCCGTGTTAAATCGCCTTGTGCGCCCAAAGCAAAAAACTCTTCGCGTATTCGTTTCAACCGCCAGTAAACTTTCCAAGGAAGCACATTTCTAATCTTATCCTTCCAGGTCATCCTTGGCGTCATCGATTTCCTCCTTTTTCTTTCATAAGAGAAGAAAACCTATAATCGTCGCGATCATATTTCGCAAGGAAAAGATGCCGCTTTTTCATCAAGTCCTTGTCCATTAGCAAAGCAACCGGCTTGAGGAAATCAATGGAATCTGCGACAAGCTTTAGAATAGCCATGAGTGGAATGGCCAGTACAATACCACCCAAACCCATTAAAGACCCCATAATCACTATCCCGATCAAGGCGAAAAAAGGATTAATTCGCACACTTGATCCAACTATTTTTGGCGTGATGAAACTCCCCTCTATTTGTTGAATAACCACATACATGGCGACCACTGCCAGCGGTTGCCAGGAGTAGTCGTAAGTGGCCAGGGAATATAAAAAGGGAAATAAACCACCAAGGATAGTACCGATATAGGGAATGATCACAAGAAATGCCGCAAGTACCCCCCAAAAGATGGCGTGCTCAACACCGATTATCAAAAGTCCAGCCGTATTCAGAAAAGCCAATATAATAACCACCGTAACCATCCCCATTAAATAATGCTGGATCATTTTTACAGATTGCGATATGATGGAGGATATGTGATCCCTTTTGTCCTTCGCAAACTGAATCATAAGGAAGTCTTTAAACGCATCTTTGTAAATCAGCAAGAAAATCGTGTAAATAAGGGTCAACATAGCGTTGACAATAAATCCTGCACTGCTGCTAATACCAGATCCAACAAACTGAACCGGTGCTTGAAGGATATTTGCAATCATATCGTTCATGGATTGAGGGTCTGCAGGCATCTCCACATAAGGTATATTGGCATCGATAAACATAACAATCGCTTCAATTCCTGCTGTAAGCTGATCCTGAATCGAGTTCATGTCGCTGACAATATTGATCAGTTGATAACCAAAGACAAAACCCAGGCCACCGACCATCCCAAGGACAATCATGACGCTGCCAATAATGGAAACCATCTTAGTTTTCACCTTTTTATAAATCCATTTTTCCAGCGGTATGAGCAAAAAGCTAAAAAAAATGGCAAAAAGGAATGGAAACAACAGGCTTCTCCCCTCAAGAAGAAGAAAGCCGCTGCCAATAATGACGATCAGGATATAGGAAGCATTTCGGAGCCACTGCATAATTTTACCTTTACTTGATAATATGAAAGTGAAATTTACGCATTATCTCATCACTCGTTTTAATGTTCCTGTAAATAATTGGAACAAAGACAAAGCAGGCAACCCGGTTTTGGATAGTGCCTGGATGCGAAATCGTCTGGAATTGTTTAAAACCTACTGCGTTCCCACGCTTGCGCATCAGACGGAAAAGAATTTCGTCTGGCTGATTTATTGCGACAAAATGACGGATCAAAATTATCTTGATGAAATCAATATATTAATTAGTAGCGCACATTTTGCCCGAATAAAACTTGTTGCTGATTTTGATCATTTGCTTTTAGATCTAAAAACGAGCATAGCAAAAGTAGAAACTCCTTATGTCATCACCTCCCGACTCGATAATGATGATGGCATTGGACCTGACTTTATAGCAGATATTCAAAGACACTTTGTCGAACAGGATAAAAGAATCATCAATTTCACTAAAGGTGTTCTCTACGATTGTCACAGAAGCGTCCTAACAGAAATACGTGACAGCCAAAGGAATCATTATGGCAGCCTAATTGAAAAAATTGAACAGGATAAAGAATTGATTACCGTCGTGGGTTATCCCCATGGACGACCACCAGCGGGATCCAGCATAGACAATGTGGAAACAAGATTTGCCTGGCTAAAAGTCATCCATGAACGCAATATGGTAAGCAAAACGAATGGTGTTCCTTTGATGCAGGAGGATTTATATGCGCATTTTAATCTGGCAAAGCATGCCCTTACATATTCGCGATGGAACACAGTTCGGTTTGTTATAAGAAGGATTTTGTCAAAAATTAAAAGGAAATTAATTTCCTCCTAAATGAAAGAAACAAACGCTTTGAGCAAAATAAATATTTGCGTTTGCACGTACAACAGGGTGGGCTACCTCAAGCGCTGCCTTGATATGCTATTGCCTCAATTGGAACGGGATAAGGTAATGCTTACGGTTATTGATAATGATTCTGCTGATGGAACCAAAGATTATGTTCAGGATATTGAAAGGATTAATAAATCAGTTCGATATATCCACGAGCCCAATCAAGGGTTGAGTAATGCACGTAATACAGCCTGGCGTAGAGCCAACAGTGAGTGGCTGTTTTATCTGGATGATGATTGCCTGCCATCAGATGATTTAATCAAACACGTTACGGAATTGCTTGAACATCCTGATGACATAGATGCTTTCGGAGGACCAATTGAAGCGCTTTTTGAAGATGAAATCCCCCATTGGATGCCAGAAGGTTTTGGAAATTTCACTATGCCCTATACATCCACTACACTAATTGAAAATGGATTCATCCGGGGCGGATGTTTTATGATCAAAAGAAGCGTACTAGAATCTTTAGGCGGATTTAGTCCCTGGTTAGGAGTCAAAGGAAATCAATTGCAGTATGGCGAGGAGATTGAATTGCAATTGCGCATGCGATTGGCGGGGTATAAAATTGCTTACGCTCCTTCATTAAAAACAGGTCATTTTGTTCGCGCAAATAAACTTAACATTAAATGGGTGCTTCAATCAGAATATGCACGGAGAAGAGATAAAATGCTTTTTGATCCGATTTCTCTACCACGGGCAACCGCTCAATTAGTAAAAACAACGTTAGGTCGATTCTTGTGGATTCCCATTCACATTGGCGAAGTCATATTTAGCAAACAACACACCATGATGAAAGCTTTCTATCAAATTGCGCAACCTATGGCCTATAGCCTGGGAGAATTGGTTGGCGTTATTCGCAGTAGAAAACCAAAATAATCAATAACAGAAAAAAGCCAGAAGGATCTACGTCCAACTATAATCCACAAGTAATCCCATATTGGCAGGAGGCAATTTTCCTGTTTCGTAATACAATCCGGCCTCAACATCTATCTCCATCACCTTCATGATTTCGTCAGCCAGATTATTGCTGGCATAGATATTTATATTCACAAAATATAGGCCTCTGTTAAGTGGAAATTTTGGCATTATACACTTCATCTCTTGCACACCAGAGATACTGGATAAAGAGTGATTGCTGACGGTATTGTTGGCAATAAAACAGAGCTGTCCGTACATATCAAAGAACTCAATTTGCACCCGAACATCATATTCCGTTTTATGCGCCTCTAATTGAAGATGGAATATAACAGGTTGCCCAGTTGAAATAACAGGCAGCGGAAAGCCGGACGTATCCATCATCTCAAATTCACTTAATCGGACCACACCGGAACCTCTTCGATCATCCCTGTCCTTTAAGGCAATGCGTTTTTCGGAACTGTAATGATGGATATATTGTTCTATGGTATCATTGATTGTTCCCTGATAATGTATCCGGCCTTGATTAAGATAAATACCTGTTTGACACAACTCTTTGAGATAGGACATTTGATGGCTTACGATCACAATGGTTCGCCCCTGACCGGAAACATTCATTAATCTGGCCATGCATTTTTTTCTAAAATCCTGATCACCTACAGCAAGTACTTCATCAATCAAAAGTATATCGGGTTCTAGATGAGAGGCAACTGAAAATGCCAAACGAACATACATTCCAGAGGAATAATGTTTGACAGGTGTGTCTAAAAAGTCTTCCAGGCCTGAAAAAGATACGATGCTATCAAGTTTTCGATTGACTTCCTCGCGACCCATCCCGATGATAGAACCGTTTAAAAAAATATTTTCTCTTCCGGTTAGTTCAGGGTGAAATCCTGTTCCCACTTCGAGCATAGACGACAACGTTCCATTTATAGTAATACGGCCTTGAGAAGGGAATGTAATTCTTGAAAGTAGTTTCAGTAAAGTGGACTTCCCAGCTCCGTTTGGCCCGACAATACCTACGACATCACCTTGTTGGATGGTCAGATCAATATCCTGAAGGGCATAAAATTCTTCTTTCTCTTTTCCTAATCCGGACCACCAGGAAGCCATGCTGGTGCGAATATCACCTCGTCTGGCTTTCCCTCTTTGAAAAGTTTTGGACAGGCCTTCTATTTTGATTGCAGCAGGTTTCATTCGATGTAGCTTAAATGATATCTGCTATATATTGATCCATGCGCAGAAAATACCAGACGCCACCAATCAAAACGATAAAAGTAATTCCTATAGACATCCATACGGAGGAAATATCCAGTGGGGTGTTAAACAATGCCCACCGAAATCCTTCGATGATACCAGTCAATGGGTTCAGGTTGAATGCCCATTTGTAAGGCTGGGGTACGAGTGTTGCACCATACGCGATGGGGCTAAGAAACATGCCAATACGCAACACCAATGGAAGGATATGGGTGAAGTCTCTGTACCGAATCGACAACGCTGCTACCCAAACACCAAAGGCAATTCCAGCTAGTACGGTTAGCAAAGTGAATGGAATGATCATCAGTGCTTGCCAATGAATTGGTATTTTATAAACAACCATCATTATACCCAATATCAATAAAACGATGCAGAGGTCAATAAAGGCAGCGATGGATTTCGAAAGCGGAATGATCAGCCGGGGAAAGTAAATTTTCTTAACTAAAGATTGTGCTCCTATAACGGATCCTCCGGCCTCCCCTACAACGCGCGAAAAATAATTCCAGGAACATATTCCAGCCATCGTAAAGATCAGTGGAGGAACACCTTGTGTATCTACTTTAACGACCACACCAAAAACAAAGTAGAGTAATAATACAGAGAGTAACGGATTGATAATGGCCCATGCCATCCCAAGAAAAGTCTGGGCATATCGAACACGAATATCGCGATAGCTAAGCATCCGCAGTAAATTTCTGTACTGCCAGCTTTCCTTGATCTTGCGCCAATACTGAATTGGCGATCCTGCTTCGATGATTGTGGTTGTACCCATATCAATACACCCTAAGGTACATTTATTTTAATCTTTATAGTTTTAGAGAATATCTCTAAATCAATGTAATGGATCAGTAGTGTCCAAAATAAATTTTGTTCACTACAATTATTGTATAAAAGTATGATTTGTTAGCACAATGATTTTTCAATAGAGACAAATCTGTTACTTTTTTCACTGGTCCTGTATTTGATAATAATACAGGATCGCCAAAAAAGTAACCATTCCGCTCGAGCGGAACTCGTCGGTGTAAAACTCCCTTTATCGTCAGAGGTGCCGCACCTACGGCGCTTGAAGAAATTTCTTGACTCGTCTATGCTACGAAGATATCGCACCTACGGCGCTAAATAGGCACAATTAAATTGTTATATTCTAATCCTGTTCTTAATTCATACTTCCACCACTTTTTATTACCGCTGCTCTCCCGAGCTAAAGGAAACTCTTCTGCCTGAAAACATTTAGTGATGGAGTGATAGGTGATGAGTTCAGATGCCAAACTCATAGACGCCAGATACCAGACATATTTTTCAACTTCGTAAAACCTTTTCACCCTCGCTGTATACGCCTTCGGCTAGCAGCAGGGTCTCCGCTTCGCTCCGATTTTCTCTCTTCGTTTTTCTCTTTACCCTTCCGCCTAATCCGACATGCTTTTTATAGACCACTCATAAAAGGAGATATTAGAATAACTTAAATACCTTATCTGACAATGACCAGTTTGCCCCATCCTCTATTGGCATCACTACTGGCCCCATAAGGATTGTAGGTGGGGAAATCATTCATGTTTTCATCTTTTGCCACAAGGCGATAAAAGTACATCCCGGCAGATAGGGGGTTGCCATTTTGGTCTGTACCATCCCAGGTGTACACCGTAGAATGTGTTCCACCCGCTAAACCACCAAGTTGCTCCTGCGAAATTTTACGCACTAAAACGCCTGAAACAGAAACGATTTCAATGAAGTAAGATGATGGTGCACCCGGACCAGTGAGCGTATAGATAAAACGGGTAGAGGAACTAAAAGGATTAGGATAGTTATAGATATATGAAATTGCCGCATGATTGATGACTTCAAACGATACCGAATAATTAATATCACCGGCAATATTTCCTGAAGCATCTTTTGCATTGACAGTGAGGGTATAGATCCCATCCTCAATGAGATCAGGTGTCAGGTGAACTAAAGCAATGTTCAATCCTGTTTCAGGAGAAGGAAGAAAATCTACCCAGTCCATCGAAAAATATATCGGACGAGGATTGAAATCTGTAGGGTACTCCAGAGACATGATAAAAGAAGAAGTGTCTTGTAGCCTCAGGTTTTCGTTTTCATCGTGTAGCTGAACTGCAATCAGTGGATTTGAAGAGACAATATCTCCATCCTTGATATGAAATCCATCAAAAGTCACATCGAGAATCGGGTTGGCATCATCTGCGATGACATGCATCGGGAGAATGCCAATATTGTTATTGTAATTTAATTCCGGTTGCATGCGATTTGGATTAACTTCCATCACCACCTGGTAGTCTCCTTGTAAATTAGAAGTGATTTTTTCAAAGTCCACAGGAGTAACTGAATTAGCTTTTAGTGCTGGGATTTCATAAAGGATTTCTTCAGTTATGTTGTCTCCAATGATCCGCAATGAAACAGCCAATGAATCCACATCATAAGGACTTACATTCTCTACATGAGCCCACAAACTCATCCTTTCCCCTTGATTCAACGTATCTGCGATGAACTCAAATCCGGCATCCGGCTGAATCACAAATTCGGGATAGCCTTCATATAAAACACGCCACATTTGAAGCTTTGCCGGATCGTAATAAACGCTGTCCTCGATAACATAAGTTAATCGGATATATGGGTATGCCTTCGCATCAATAGCTGAAATCATTGTATCCGGTGATGTAATATTTGTCGATATAACTAAAGTATCAGCGAAGTCGCTCGACAAAGCAATAGCAGAAAGAATATTTCTACCAGTTGTATCAGGTAGGTTGACTGCAGTTTCTGAAAGAATAGAATACCATGATGATGCGGGTCCTATTAATCTTGAAATATGTGCGCCATTGCTAAAAGATCCTTTAATATCCACGCTCATAGAAATAACATCTGTTGAGTCATAACCGATGATCTCGTCAATGATTCCCCGATCTTTTTGGAAAAATATAATATACGGCTTGCTTCCTGAAGTAGCCAGTGTTCGAATCTCTGATGAAGGATATTGTGCCTCTATCATCGTGTAAATACTTTTCCCGAAAGTAGCTTCATCTTCTGCCCATAACTCCGGATAGTAGCTTGGATATAATGGATGCTGATAGGTATAAAAAAACACATAATACCCTGCGGGAATAACATTCTCTACAAAATCAATTAAAGCCTGCCTGCTTTCCGGTAAATCCATTCGATAGGGAAAGCATCTTGCATCAAACGAAAGGTGATTGGCAGAACCGTAAAGTCCCGGGTTAGGGTTATACATGAATTCCCCGGTCAATGAATCTATAGCAACGACAAACGCTTGTACATTCCGATTTCTAAATCCAGTAAAAAACTCAGCCTTGATTTGACCATCTTCTACCACCTTAGGAATCAAGCCCTGATCGACATCATGATACCTGTTGAGGATATTAAAATTAGTGGACTTGCTGTCGAAGGTGAAATCATATTTAGCACTATCAGAAAGGACTTGATAGAAATCATTTTCAGTGAACTGATGAAAATGGGATTGATTCCATCCCGGGAAACTGCCAGGCTTATAAAGAAATGATCTTTTACTCCATAAGTAACTTTGCGCTGGAGAAATACTGTCAGCGCTTACCCGCCAATAATATACCTGATTGGCAATCCATGAAATAGGTGGAGACCACTTTAATGTTGATGAATGGTTTGGAAATTTATCTTTTACCAGCAATGGACTATTAAAAAGCGCAGTGGTATCGAGTTGAACCACTATATCAACTGATTTACTGAAGGAGTTGCTCCCTGTTGCAATGAGTTCAGGGATGCTTTTTGTGACGATGCTAAAATCTGGTGGGTATACAGCTGAAATCAGATTGCTCACCACGAAAAATTCAATTCCTTCAACCCCTAAATTGTCAACCAATTGATTGTTTTCCTCTGCAGCCGGAGAAGGT
Organism: Saprospiraceae bacterium; assembly: GCA_037968695.1. GTDB lineage: Bacteria > Bacteroidota > Bacteroidia > Chitinophagales > Saprospiraceae > Opimibacter. The sequence goes on along the minus strand of JBBKWA010000276.1, from coordinate 3,605 downwards.
AGTTCTTCAATTTCATTATCCGGATCTACACTGATGAGTAACCTAAACGAACCTGACGTGCCACCGGTTAATAGTGGAATACGCGCTGTCACAGCGTTCTCAAACGTGGTGGTACCAAGCGTATCTTTTCCAACCTCAATTTCTTGTCCGTCAGGCAATTTGATCTTAATGCTGTATAGCACATTTTGACGTAAGTTTCTTCCTATGTTAGAAACAGTAAACCCCAGGTCAAAGCTGTCTAACTTTGTATCAAGGACTTTCGGGAGGATTGAAATGGATCGTCGATCTACGACGTAGTCCGGGCCGGGTAAAGGATGTAATTGCAGCGCTGGATCTCCCTGGAATGTATGTTGTTCCAGAAGATAGCGATACGAATTTGATCCATTTAACGTCGGGTCTACAAAATTGCTTACTGCTTTTAGTCCATAATAAATCGACTCACCAAGTGTTGTACCATAGTTTAGGTTGCCAAAATAATTATACCATGGCCGAGCCCAGGCAATTAGGGCAGAAGCAAATTGAGAGCCTGATCCTGAAATGAATGCAATTGCTCCTTCGTCTTTTGTTTGGACATAATTGTCACTAAGACTTAATCGTGTGCCATGGATTTGGCCGGCACTACAGCCCATAGCGCTAAATATTGGATAACGCCCTTTATTATTCCATTCAGAAGCTTCCTGAATATTGTATTCAAAAGTGCTTGAAGCAGAATGGCCAAGGTAATTGATAATTCCACATCCTTCATTTAGCAATTTGAGAATTTGTGCCGATTCAGTTTCTCCAATAATATCTGTAGATCGTTTTTGAAAAAAACTAATCTTTGCCCCGTAGTCAGAATTAGCAAGATCCGAACCTAACGAAGCTAATATGTTTTCAAACTCTTTTTGCTCAGAGGTAGTTTTTCCACCGCCCAGATGCATAACGTTTTTAATCCAGGATTTTTCTTCGAGCGTCTGACCGGTAAAACGAGATTGATCATGGGCTTTTACTTTATCCAGATAATTATCCACACCTATCGGTTTAGTAATCGCTAATCGTCCGATGGGATACCTGGGCATAAGATTCCAAGGCGTAGCAGCCAGTAAATTGTCTGCTCCCGGTAGTCCAAATGTTGGGACAAAAAAGCCCTCTTCCCAAAGACCGTTTTCAATACGTGACCGATTGTATTCAATTCCTCTCCCAATGACAAAAATCATTTTAGCGGAAGGCCATGTTCGATGAAAGAACTCCACAAAGTTTCTAACGGCTTGAGGGTGTTTTTCAATTCCATAACCAAACTGCTCATATATATCTAGAATGGAATAGGCTTTCGCTTTGTACGCCCCGCCTGCTGTGGAAATCCTGTATTGGAGGTATTCACTTTCTGTTCCAGGCGTCAATATGTCGGGATGCGTAATAACAATGTACTCCGTATCATCATTTGTAAAGTCCGTGAAGGAGATTTTCGAAAGAGAATTGATTGGTTTGATTGCTGTGCTTGGGTCTACAATATGCAAAGTAGTTTCTGTTTGTACTACTGGCCATTTAAAATGAAACACATCACCGGAGAGATATTCAGTTTCCATTCTGGATAGCCCATCTGAGGTATACAGAATTGGATTAATGTTGTTGGTAGCAAATCCACTTAATTCATAGTACTGGTCTCCTGACTTTGGCTCAAGTGTTATCGTGGATTCTGAAGCGCCATTTAAATTATTTGTTCTAGGGTAAGTCAATGTAATATTAACTAATGTATGTCTGCTGAGAGAATTGCTGTTAGTAATAGCAAGATTATTAATATCTAAAACAGATGGCATCGGTATAGTATAGGTGGTATCCCATATCTGAATATTGGAAGTGCGGAGTGTGTCTATTAAATCACCATTCCAGGTGATAATAAACTGATGCTCCCCATAATTGGTTGATGCCACCCGAAGATGAAGATTTGCAGGGGTACCTGACGCGCTTTGCGAAGTATTTATTTGGGTAGTGCTATTGGTTTGGTTAAGCTTACTGAATCCTTCTCCATGCATGTAGCTCGAATAGGAAATAGCGCCACCTCCACCTATCAGAAAATACGGATCATAACTCGTCTCATGGTATTCAATAACTTCCTTGTGTAAATAATACGGCTCCGATGCCGGTGGGTTATTGATATCATTCAATAGGCTAGAAACGCGTATGGTGGTGTCCGCAGGATTTAATGATAGATAATAAGGTCGTCGGTCCGTATACATGCTATACATTGGATTGAGCATATCTTGATCTGGGATGCGATAAAGGTGTCGATCCAATTCCCCACGATTTCTGAATCCGTAAAACTCAATAAAGTCGCCGGCGCCAAATACTTCATCCGTGCTAACATAAATGGCGACTTGTTCACCAAGGCTGTAGAGCTTGAGATCAGATCCTTTTGTCCCATTTGAAATGCCTGCAGAAAGTAACGCAGCATAGGGGATTCGATAAACGCCGTCAGCTTCTATAGTAAACTTATAATACGATTGATTGTAGTTGATCCATTCGTTCCCGATAAGCGTATCCTGTCCATGTAGCATTTGCGCTGACGTGGAAGTATAGCCAAATAGAAGGAGGAGTAAGAAAATGTAAAACCTGCCCTGCATAAAAGGAATAGTGTTCTTATAAGTAAAGTAGTGCCAAAGTTACGTATTTCATAGGGTATAGTGCAACCCCTGAAAAGGAATGATGGCGACCAAACTTATAGATAATCAGTTGTTTAGGAAGTTTTGCACCACTTCAGAAAACGCCTCAGGAGCTTCAGCATGAACCCAATGACCTGCATTCGCTATCGTGTTAAGGGTGTAATGGGGAAAAAGCCCAGTAATGGCCTCAAGATCATCGTCAAGAATGTATCTGGAGTTTTCCCCTCTGACAAACAAGACCTTGCCATCAAATGACCCATTAGATTTGATTTCTTCCACTAGAAGGGCATAGGAGGAAATGATCACCGGCATATTGGCTTTCCACGAGAAACCTCCCCCATTCAGGCGAGTAAGATTTTTCATTAAAAACTGAATGGTTGACTGATCCTGGCCAAGAAATCTGGCAAAGATATTCTCAGCATCTGATCGCTCTTCGATTTCATTGGGGGCAATGGCTTCTATAGCCTCAATCACAGTGCTATGGTGTGGAGGATAGTTTTTTGGCGCAATATCCACCACTATAAGTTTGTCTACAAGATTAGGATGACTGAGGGCGAATTGCATTGCGACCTTTCCCCCCATTGAATGGCCTATTAATGAAACCTTTTCTAGGTTGAGGGCTATCATCAATTTATGGATGTCCTCTGCCATCACTGTAAAATTCATTTCAGGGTCATGCGGTGAACGGCCATGATTTCGCATATCCACCACAATACATTGATATGTTGATTCAAGATTCTTGGCAATTGAGCGCCAATTGTCCCCACTTCCAAAAAGACCATGCATGATGATGATCGGTTTACCGTTACCGTAAATCTTATGGTTGAGTTTCATTGTATGATGATTGTAATATGCTTGGTCCAAAATTAAATTGAAACCCAATAGAGAAATCGTTAAACAGGTTAAATGAAATTATGAATGCTTTTGTTCATGCTTTGCCCTACTGCCATGATTAAAAAGTAAGAC
>JBBKWA010000275.1:0-2711 GCA_037968695.1 Saprospiraceae bacterium | reverse complement strand
GCTACATATTCCGGATGAATCAGTTTTTCAGAACCCTTATTTTGTACATACACATCATACTTTTCTTCGATATCCTGATGCAATGCACGCATTTTATCTAGAAAATCAGTTGATGGTTTTTCTTCAAGTAACGGCAATAGTTCCAGTACCGTCGATTTAATATCGCCACAGTAGCCATAATCTACTTTCGCCCTTCGCCCTAATTTTTCCGGCTTAGTATCAACTTGAACTATCTTGCATTGTTCGGGCAGAAATTCACTATACGGAAAATCAGTACCCAACATCAGGAGCACGTCAGTTTTATGCATGGCTTCAAAGCCAGATTTATTCCCTAACAAACCGTTTAGCCCGACAGCATATGGATTGTCTTTACTTTCAAAAAATATTTTTCCCCGAAAACTATAGCCCAATGGTGCATTGAGTTTTTGGGCAAGTTGCATCACTTCATCTATAGCATTCCGACAACCATGACCACAAAACAGCATCACTTTTTCATTACTGTTAATCACCCCGGCAAATTCCTCAAGATCTTTAGGACTTGGAATAACTCTTGGTTGGGTATAGAAATTTTTATCGGCTGAGTGAACAGGTTCTATCTCACTAGAAGCTACATCACCCGGAAGACCTAAAACAGCCACCCCTTTTTTACTAATGGCATGCTGAATGGCGGTTTGTATTCCATTCAGGGCTTGCGTTGGTGTGTTGGCCAAAAAAACATATTTCGAACAGTCTTGAAACAGAGATTCAGGTCTTGTCTCCTGAAAGTTGTCCAGCCCCATTTTTTCCGTATGAATGGTTGAGGCAATAGCGATGACAGGATTTTCAGCTCTGTTGGCATCATATAAACCATTGATTAAGTGGACATGCCCCGGGCCACTGCTTCCCATACAACAACCAATACCATTCAGTTCTGCCTCCATAGAAGCTGCATAAGCTCCGGCCTCTTCGTGCCGCACATGAATCCATTGTAGCCTTCCGTCTCGCCTTACTGCATCATTTACCGGATTCAGACTATCACCTGTTATGGCATAAATTCTTTTAACACCTGCTGCTACAAGCATTTCAACTAAATGGTCAGAAACATTTTTTGACATATCTTTTTTCGGTTTATATTTAAATTTATTGTTTCGCTAGTTGGCCACAACGTTCTGTGCAACTGCAGTAGACGCCTATAGCGACTTTTGCCATTTTGCACTTTGATATAGTCAGTTTTCTTATTCCAATGAATTGGTACTACCTACTCCCCTTAATGTAAAGTTTTCGTTTATATCAACATGAACGCCATATGGATATGTTCTACTTGATAATTCTTCGAACTGATTTTCTCTCGTTATTTCTACGCTATTGGTATCCCCGATATGACTAATGTATCTCACTACTTGAGTAGTAGATTCTTCTTGAAATTCATCCAAAATGTTGTGCCTGGATAATATATTTGAATTCATTAGCAGCATTTCATTCTTCAATACATACATTGTCCAGAAAGGCTCGCCACCAGCTGCGTAAAAATCTGCCTTTTTTTCACCGGCTAGAATGCTGTCAAATAACAACATGTTTTTCTCTCTTCTTTCATGTTGATTTCTACGTAATGCTTTCATTTCGTCCATTATATCTATATATAGATTTGATCTATTATCAAGTATTTGAAGGGCGATTTTTCGAGGAAACATATTTTCAATATCTTTACGAAAGGCTCCACCATCCCTAGATTTTAGAATCTGCCTAATTTCTGAGTTTTCCCATTTTACTACTGCAAGTGAACGAATGCTTGTTCCTTCAAATATCGAATCAGCAATTATTTGGTAATATTCCTGGCAATGAAAAACTATGTAAAATTCATTATCACTTCCACCTATTAGTTTATGTCTACAATATACTTCTCCTCCAAAGCTGCTAATGGATTCATTTTTCAGCAGAAAATCGTTAATTTGTTCTTCCAATAGCAGATGTGCGGAAAGTATATCATCTGAAATTTTATGTTCTTTGTTGTCACAGCCCAAAAGAAATATTGTTATCATCAGATATTTACTTAAATGTGCTAAGTCAGATATTTTCATTGGTCATTTACTTAAATTGACTACGACGTTTCGGGACACTCTTCGTCTTCACTTAAAGCCTGACGAAACCCCAAACAACTAAATTTACGACTATTCTTAAATAATCCCGCTCAGCGGGACCGGACGATGACGAGTGTCCTGTGTTTTGCGGGGCGAACTAGTAACATCTTTATTAAATGAAAGATATTTGAGTCCAACCTTATCCTGGGTTTTGACGACGTACAGTTTCATTCCTACCCGAACAAAGGATTTTTAGAATTTTAGCTTTAGCTCCGACGGATTACGAGGGTAGGGAAGTGGTGTAAAATATGTGGGTAGGATTCTACTTAAATTTCCAAATTACGCCGGCAAAAAAAGTGATGTTATGAGCCTCTCACATAACTCTTTTATACCTGTGTAAATTACACACTTTACTTCCTACTCCGTCCCGTAATGTGCGTATTCATCTCTTTTCTGTAGCATAGCTCAAGGAGGCAGGACGGACGCCGGAGGCTGGCGTCAGGTCAGGCCGACTTCTACAAAACAAAAAGAGGAAGCCACGCTTTCACGCACCTCCCTCCTGTGTCCCGACACTCGCCAAGCGAGTCGGGATGTCGCTTCGATCCATTTGCTCCTGACCTTGTGTTTGTTCTTGAACTTTCCCGTGTACTTGCT
>JBBKWA010000274.1:0-13678 GCA_037968695.1 Saprospiraceae bacterium | reverse complement strand
CCTTAGGGGATTTTAACAGAGATGGCCATGCTGATATTTTTCTTTGTAATTATATCCCACTGGCTGAAATGGAAGGGCAAACTATATTTAAAGACTTAAATTATGGTGGATCTAGCTTGCTTTTACAAAACAATGGTGATCAAACATTTAAGGATGTTACCAAGGAGATGGGTCTGGACTATACCCATAACACATTTCAGGCAGTCTTTGTAGACATAGACAATGACGGATGGTTGGACTTATGTGTGGCACATGATACAGGTGAAGCAAGAACTTATAAAAACAATGGGGGGACGCACTTTAAAATGATGCCCAACCCTTTAACTGAAAAATATGCTTATCCGATGGGCATTGCTGTTGGTGATTATAATAATGATGGATTGGTTGATTTCTTTTTCTCAAATACAGGGACTTCCGTTCCAACTTTTATGGCAAGAGGGGATCTAGCTGAAGAAGATAGTTTCGTAAGCACTTGGATTCTATTTCGAAATGACGGTGATTTTAAATTTACGGATGTAGCCGCAGAAACCAATGTAGCAGATTTTGAATTTTCCTGGGGAGCTGTTTTTGAAGATTTTAATTTAGATGGACGACAGGATTTAGTGGTTGCCGAAAACTATGTAGATTTTCCACCGCATAAATTATTCAAACTTCCTTGTCGTTTCTTGCTGCAACGCCCTGATGGCACGTTTGCAGCGGTTGAAGAACAAGCATTTGTAGTTAATAAAAATTACGCTGTTACCCCCTTGGTAAGCGACTTTAATCAGGATGGATATTCAGATTTAATTTACATCAATTTAAATGGTGACATACAGGCGCATATCAATGAGGGCGGATCTCACCACTATTTGGGTATTCGATTTCCAGAAACCGCTGATTATGCAGGTGCTAGAGTGAAAGTGACATTGAATGATGGACATATCTTATCCGATACGTATACAATTGGTGAGGGGTTGAGCAGTGACCAAACGTCCACAATTACTTTTGGTTTAGGTTTAGCAGAAAGTATTCAATCCGTTACCATAAACTTCCCTGCCGGGGAGGAGATAATGATTGAAAATCCAGAGATAAATAAAGTTCATTTCATTAAAAAATAAGTATGAAAAAATACTTGCCAGTCAAGTGCGGGATTCATAATATTTGAAGTGATCTGGGACTTTTGGATGCTGAAAATTACGGAATAGCTATATGGGTCAAAAATTAATTTTTATAACCTCTTCTGCTTTAATCTGGATAGTCGCACTATTCGGAATAAACAGCACCTATCGTTTAGCTTCGAAAGAGTTTTCAACGGGAGATATCTGCCCAAAAATAATAGGCATTCCTGTATGTTATATTATTTTGACCTGCCTGATATTTATTTTGATTTCTCAATCCCAACTTTTGAACGAAAAAAATCGTCTGTACTTTATTGGTGCAGGAGTTGCTGCACTGTTCGCATCCATCGGATCGTTCGCCCAATTAATGGGCTGGCTTGAATGTCCGAAAACAGAAGGAGGCATACCAATGTGTTTTCTATCTCTGGGCATGTTTTCAAGTTTGCTAGTTTTAAAATTTATCGAAGTGAGATCATCTTCAATAAAATCTCTTTAATGTGAAACATTCATATTATCTGCTCTTGGCGCATTTTTATTAAGTGCCTTGGCTAAAATAAAAACCAACATCTCATCTGAACGGAAAAAGGATCTAATATTAAAGCAGGTGACGCAAGATGTGGCGAACACTACAAAATCAAAGGCGTTACCTTAAAAATTTTAGATATTAAAATTTCCGGGAGTGACACGGACAAGGATATAGCCGTGTTTGAACAAACCGGTCTACCACCGAATGGAGGGCCACCTTTACATATTTTCATCCTTTCCAGGACGAATGGTTTTATGTAATTGAAGGCGAGTTTTTATTTTAGGTCAGCGATGACCAATATCAAATAAAATCCGGGGACACAATATTTCTTCCAAGAAGTGTTCGTCATGCCTTCATTCAGTTGTCTGAAAAAGGAAAAATGAAATCCTATTTGCTGGCAGGGAAGATCGAAGCATTTTTTAAGGTGACCGGCAAATGGACTTCCCCGCAGACAAAAGAAGAAGTCGCTCAAGATTTTGCTGATCATGACATGGTCGTCGTCGGGGGCCCATTAAATTCCAATTAAATCACTCAGAAAAGGCCCAAAAAATCATCAAGGCAAAAACTTACTAGCCTCTGCAGTAGTTATACTATAGCTAAAACAGATCCCTTCTTCTTACATGACACTTAATAGGAATGGAGTCAACAGCAGATTACTAAAGTAATAATAACTTTCAGTTTCAAACAAGGCATACCACCAAAAACAACTAAATTTCACAAATGAATCCAAAACAAATTTTCATTACGCTCTCCATCGTAGCATTAGTATCTATTGGACTGCTCGCTCAAATCACGACTTCTGTTTTATGGCTCATGATTGTCATTGGGCCCATTATTATCCTTGGCATAGTTGATCTGGTCCAAACGAAACACACGATTCGAAGAAATTTTCCTGTAGTTGGGAATTTGAGATATATACTGGAAGATTTTCGACCGGAAATAATGCAATATTTCGTCGAAACGGATACAGAAGGCCGCCCAATCAACCGTTTGTTCCGATCCCTAATCTATCAAAGGGCTAAAAAAACAATCGACACGACGCCATTTGGGACGCAAATGGATGTCTATGAATCAGGTTATGAGTGGATGGATCATTCGATTTATGCTATTAACCTTATAGATGTAGCACATGATTCGAGAGTGCTGGTGGGTGGCCAGGACTGCACGCAACCTTATGAAGCCAGCATTTTAAATATTTCGGCAATGAGTTTTGGATCGCTCAGTGAAAACGCCGTTCTGGCAATGAATAAAGGAGCAAAGATTGGTGGGTTTGCCCAAAATACCGGTGAAGGAGGTTTAAGCCCACATCACTTAAAACCGGGTGGAGATTTAATATGGCAAATAGGCACGGGTTATTTTGGCTGTAGAACAGAAGAGGGGAATTTCAGCGCAAGCACGTTCCAGGATAATGCCCGACATGACCATGTGAAAATGATAGAACTTAAACTATCGCAGGGCGCAAAACCAGGCCATGGAGGCATTCTTCCAGCGTCAAAAAATACAATCGAAATAGCTTCTATTCGTCACATTAAGCCGTACATAGATGTGCTTTCTCCTCCAGCACATAGTGCTTTTAACAGCCCTGAAGGTTTAATGCAATTTATCAAACAACTAAGGGAACTTTCCGGTGGCAAACCAATTGGATTTAAGTTATGCATAGGCAAAAAATCAGAATTCGAAGATATCTGTAAAGCAATGATTTCTACTGGTATCAAGCCTGATTTTATTTCTGTTGACGGTGGTGAAGGAGGAACAGGTGCAGCCCCTATTGAGTTTTCAAACTCCATGGGCATGCCTTTACGCGATGGTCTTGCGTTTGCCATTGATACACTGATCGGGTATGATTTAAAGAAAGACATAAAGGTGATTGCCTCTGGAAAAGTATTCACTGGCTTTCATATTGCCAGACTCATTGCGATTGGCGCCGACATGGTCAATAGTGCAAGAGCGATGATGCTCGCTACTGGTTGTATCCAGGCGTTGCAATGCAATACGAATACATGTCCGACTGGTGTGGCAACCCAAGACAAAAGCCTAATGAGAGGCCTGGTGGTAAAAGACAAGGCCCAAAGAGTTGCAAATTACCACGAAGAAACAGTTAAAAGTTATATTGAATTGATTGCAGCTGCCGGTGTTTCGAGTCCAAGCCTTTTAAATCGAAAACATATAAACAGAAGGACAGAGCTGAATCTAGTTCAAAAATACAGTGACATCTACCCTGATGTAGAAACTGGTATATATCTAAGGCTGTCAATATCAGAAATGCTTTAAATTTAAGAAAAGGCGGGATGAAATAAATCGGCTATCATCAAATGTTAATCACTTGCACAGAACCAAGGCTCTGGACTCCAGACAGAAATATCTAAGGGTAACCAATACCACTTAAATGAAAGTACTATTATGCATATTGGTTCTGATATCAGGAATTCTTCAGGCGCAGCATGAGGATGCATCTGCTAAAGAACAGCTACAAATAATTGAAGTTGACAATTCCATGTTTAAGACAGACAGCTATTGGAGAGGTGCCGATGGCGGCGCTACTGTCGAACTAAGTAATGGCAAGATTTTATGGCTCTTTAGTGACACTTTTATTGATCAGGATGGAACGGGAAAAAGATCTAATGCCAAGACAATGATCCGAAACAGCATTGCTATTCAATCGGAGATCGCTGTAAAGGCAGATATGACATTCTACTTCAAAGGAACACCTCAAAATCCTGAAGCTTTTTTTGAAGTTTCCGGTGAGAATTGGTTTTGGACAGGACATGGTATTTTCCTAAGAGATAAACTTGTGATTTTCCTAATTGAAGAAACAGCAACAGCTGCAGGTATCGGCTTTGAAGCAATTGGATGGTCTATTGCCATCATTGATAATCCATTGGAACACCCGGATGAATGGCATATTCAGTATGTAAAGGGATCGGATACTTTTGGCGTAATTGTTGGGTCTTCAGCAGTACTGGAAGATGGAGACTTCGTTTATGCTTTTGGTGTTAAAGAACCTGCCACACATGAAACCTACTTAATTCGAATTGAAAAAAACAAACTGCTTAACGGAAATGTATCAGAACTACAATGGTGGACAGACAATACATGGAAAAGTAATTTGCAAGAAGAACCAAAATCCTCCATGCTCTTTATAGGTCAAACTGAATTCTCAGTTCACTACAATAAGACACTGGAGAAATACATTCAGTTACAGACTTATGGAATGGGGAAGGCTTCGATTGGATACAGGTTTGCCGATCAACTTCAAGGACCCTGGTCCGAATCAGTTATGATTTATACACCCGCTTTAAAGGAAGCAAGTGAATTTGTTTATTCTGCAAACGCACATCCTGAATTCATATCAAATGAACTTATCATTACCTATAATATTAACAATGGCGATTTTGATCAGCTGGTAAGTGATGAAGAAATTTATTTTCCTAAGATTATCAAACTTCGGTTTTAAAGGTGGTGTACTATGTTTTTGTAAATAGAGCGATAACAGAAAGATGGCGGGATTAAAAAAAAATACATGGACAATGTGTAATTTGTTAGCTATTGGAAAATGGCGATATGTAATGTATATAGAGACTATTAGCCCTGACACATATAAATAATGAATAGCTTAGTAGACAAATATCTGATTGATGGTTGTGGACGATGCGCTTTTTATCAAACACCGCAATGCAAAGTGCATTCATGGACCAATGAATTAAAACAATTAAGAAGGATTGTTCTTGAAAGCGGGTTGACTGAAGAATTAAAGTGGTCTCAGCCTTGTTACACATTTCAAAATAGCAACATCCTCCTGGTCACAGCATTCAAAGAATATGCTGCCCTCGCCTTCTTTAAAGGTGTCCTCCTCAAGGACGCCAAAAACATTCTAATTTCCCCCGGAAAAAATTCTCAGGCCGTACGCCAAGTTCGATTTACAAATGTCAAGGACATCATTAACCAGGAAGAAACACTGAAGGTCTATATCCATGAAGCTATCAAAATAGAGAAGAAAGGGTTGAAGATCAAGTTCAATAAAAACCCGGAACAGATCCTTAAAGAATTGAAAAGTAAATTTGACGACGATGCTTCTTTTAAAGTTGCTTTTGAGGGTTTAACACCGGGACGACAAAGAGGGTACATCCTATATTTCTCTGCTCCAAAACAATCTCAAACCCGAATTGCCCGAATCGAAAAGTGTACACCAAAAATCCTTCTTGGGGAGGGCTTAAACGATAGTTACAAATCGATGAAGAAATAAGATCCGAAAGCCCCAAAAGGCCTACTCTATCGGAATCCACATGTCAGAGGTTGCCTAAACCAATGAACGACATCTTTTGAATTTCAAAAAATAAGTTAACGCTGGCACCATAAAATAAAAAACAATATTACGCCGTTTCAACGCATCTGACCTTAAAAAAAGATCGCATCCTAATTGATTCCAATTTTTAGCCAAACCTTCATTACCTTTAAATATGACCAACATCCTGGATGGCGTAAAATCCGCCGAAATAAAAATTACTAAGGAAGTAAATGCCCTTCGTGAAATGGTTTGCGACAAGTCGCTGTCCATCGTTGATCGAATTGAGTCTTTTGAAGACATTATTTCTCTTGAAATCGGGGATACATCCCTGAATCGGGCACGATACCTCGAACGGGAATTAAATATCCGTCAACTATTTATTAAATATGAAGGCGAAAACCCTACCGGAACACAAAAAGACCGCATCGCTTTTGCCCAGGTACACGATGCCTTTCGCAGAAGTTTCGAAAATATTTCGTTGGCGACATGTGGCAATTATGGCGTTGCTGTTGCCTATGCTGCACATCTTGCAGGTATTCACTGCAAAATATTTATTCCAGAATCGTACCATACAGAACGGATCCACGAAATGGAAAAATTTGAAGCGGAAATTATTAGGCTTCCAGGCAGCTATGAAGATACCGTAACAGCATCCAGTAAGCTTGCCATTAAGCATGGATGGTACGATGCCAATCCTGGAGGGGCCAATACCTCCCTCCAAATAAATGCCTACTCCGAAATTGCCTATGAGATATACGATCAGTTACGCGATGCTCCAAAATACCTCGCAGCGCCTGTCTCCAATGGAACATTGCTCGCGGGGATTTATCGTGGTTTTGTCAGTCTTTACAAACGCGGAAGAACGTCAAGAATCCCAAAATTTATTGCAGGATCAGCCTCCTTTAAAAACCCAATTATCACCTCTTTTAAGGCAGGTCATGAAACCTGTCAGGATATCGATCCAGCACTAATTAAAGAAACACTGATTAATGAGCCCCTGATTAACTGGCACAGCTTTGATGGCAACGAAGCCCTCTATGCCCTCCGGCAATCGAATGGTGATGCCCAACATATCAGCGACAAAAAGATGAAAAACATGAGCACCTTTTTACATAAAAAGGAAGGCTACAGAATATTGCCAGCCTCCACTGCTGGTCTAATAGCCTTAGTAAAGCTACACGAAAAACAAGCATTAATAAACGATAGATTTGTCGCAGTTTTGACCGGCAAATATTAAAAGGAAACAACAGGTATGAAAACAACTATAGATGGAAAAGCTATTGTGTATTGCGATGGCGCATTCAACACACCCAACGGCAAAACTGCCCACGGATTGGTTCGCTTTACAGAACGATATAAGGTCATAGGGGTCATCGACCATACCTACGCCGGGCAGGATGCCGGGCAAGTGCTCGATGGCAAAGCCAATAATATTCCCATTTTTAAAGATCTGGAGACAGCTTTAGAACAATTAGGGGCTGACAACAAGCCCAAAGCATTCGTCATTGGACTGGCACCGGATGGTGGTCGGTTACCCGCCGAAGCAAAAGCTACCATAAAAAAGGCCTTGACATTGGGCATGAACGTGGATAGTGGGTTACATGATTTCCTTTACAAAGACGAGGAGCTCATGGCAATCGCAGTCAAAAATAATTGCCGCGTCAGAGATGTCAGACGAACACCTGATCGGGATGAACTCCATTTTTTTACAGGAAAGATAGAGGAAGTCGATTGCCTCAAAGTCGCACTTTTAGGCACTGATTCAGCTGTTGGAAAAAGGACCACTGCATGGATCCTTGTACATGGATTTCGGGAAGCCGGCTTAAAAGCTGAAATGGCCGGCACCGGTCAAACAGCCTGGATGCAAGGCGCCAAATACTCAATGGTGATGGATAGCTGCATCAATGATTTCGTCTCCGGTGAAATTGAACATGCTGTGCATGAAGCCTGGAAAAACGAATCCCCTGATCTGATCGTCATAGAAGGCCAAGGCAGCTTAATGAATCCTGCATACCCCGGGGGATTCGAAATTCTGGCAGCAGGAAGACCTGACTATGTCATCCTTCAACATGCCCCAAAGCGAATAGAATATGATGGCTTTCCCGGATATATCCTGCACCCTATAAAAGAGCAAATCAATGCAATTGAAACGATTTCAGGCAAGAAGGTAATTGCTATTACAGTAAACCACGAAGAGATGACCAAGGAGGAGATTCAACCTGCCTGTGATAAACTCACACAAGAAACCGGACTACCTGCGTTTGATGTGCTGGCCAATGGTGCAGCACCTTTGGTAAGCCTCTTAAAATCACTTTTAAAATGACCACAATAGATTCATTTAAGGTCCTCAAAAAGTTATCCGTCCATAGCATTTCAATCGAGCCAAAAAAAGTAAAAGCAAATTACAGCGTCGAAAAGTTTTCAGGTGAAATAGTAAGTACCGAACTGATCTATTCCTACGAACATGCTTACTTCAATAAAAAGCATTCTGCTGATGTGAATCTGGCCTCAATGATGCTTGCTCAGGTAGCGTTAAACTATGGCTTGTTTTGTGAGACCGTTGAATTCGACGGGTTGTTTGACAAGACTGATCAGCAGTTTTTATTGGACATGATGGAAAACACTTCTCGTGAAATTTTAACGAATAAGCTCTTAATCAAAAATGAATTTTTAAAACCCCCTTTTGATAATCTTCAAGCAGAAAAAAAAGAAAAATACACGCAAGCCAGGATTGTCTTTTTAAATACGCTATTCTCCGAATTAAAACTTGATGCTGAGCAGGCGACAGTAGATTACAATAAATACGCCATTTTAAGCAGTGGTGGAAAAGATAGTTTATTGACATATGGAATAATAAAAGAAATTGGTGACCCCTACCCCGTTTTCATTAATGAAGCAGGACGTCATTGGTTTACTGCTGTAAATTCACATCGTTACTACAAAACCACTGAACCAAATACCGAAAAGCCATGGTGTAATAGCGACCGACTATTCAATTGGATGCTAAAGCAACTCCCATTCATTAAGGAAAACTTCTCCAGCATCAGAGCAGATATTTATCCTATCCGACTTTGGACCGTCGCTGTTTTCTTATTTGGCGTGCTTCCGGTAGTCCGCAAAAAAGGCATTGGTAATATCTTGATAGGCGACGAATATGATACCACTGTCAAAGGCAATTTGAATGGTATATCTCATTACAATGGATTATATGATCAAAGCAAGTATTTCGATAATGCTTTAACACGCTATTTTTTAAAAAAAGGATGGAATACCTATCAGTACTCTCTTTTACGGAGCTTATCAGAATTGCTCATTATGAAAGTGCTAATCAAACGTTATCCCGAACTACAGGAGCATCAGATCTCCTGTCATGCTGCACATGAATTGGAGGGAAGAATGTATCCCTGTGGGAAATGTGAAAAATGCAGGCGTATTATTGGTATGGTAAAAGCACTTGATGAAAATCCTGCAAAGTGTGGTTACTCAGAAGCCCAAATTCAAAATGGGCTTACGACCTTGAGTTCTAAATCCATCAAACAAATTAATAGTGATGCAGGACAATTGTATTATATGTTGCTTGATAAAAATCTCATTGAGCGCAATGCCTTTACAGAAAAAGTAGCCAAACAATATCCTGAAATATTAAAACTGCGGTTCGATCAGGAGCGAAGCAATTTGGAAGACCTGCCAATGCACATTCGAAAACCGTTATTCAACATACTTCGTGAGTATACAGATGGCAGTACACAAAGAACTCAAAACATTTGGGTTGACTTTGAATTAAACGATACCTATTTAGAAACAACTAATTATAAGTTTGATGAAAGATAAAACGAAATATCCCGACTATATGTGGGGCACACTATCATGGCCTGAAATAGAAGAAAGATTAAAGATTGTGGATACTGCGATTCTTCCTTGTGGGGCCATTGAACAGCATGGGCCTCATCTGCCACTTGATGTCGATTCTTTTGATGCAGAATATTTAGCCCGAATGGTGGCTGAAAACTGTCAGGATCCCAAACCTTTTGTATTACCTCCTATACCCTATGGTGTCTCTTACCATCACAGCCAGTTTAAAGGAACGCTGTCGGTCACGAATAATGGACTGTCTGCTTTTATCTATGATATTGGGATGTGTCTCGCACAAAATGGGATCAAAAAATTAATCATTCTTAACGGACATGGCGATAATGTACCAACCCTAACCTATGCTGCGCAAATGATCAACCGGGATGCCCACATTTTCGTTTGCGTTGAAACAGGAGAAACCAGTGACGTTGATTTATATGACTTAATTGATACACCTAATGATATCCACGCCGGAGAAATTGAAACCAGCACGACCCTTGCCATCAGACCCGGATTAGTGGAGATGGATAAGGCCGTTGATGATACACTTGACCTTGACAACGAATACCTTGATTACACATCAGTACGTGGTGTCAGTTGGTATGTCCATACCGAAAGGCTGACGAAAACAGGGGTTATGGGCGATGCGACAAAGGCAACGGCCGAAAAAGGGCACAAGATGTGGGAAATTATGATCAGGAAAATGGTTGATTTTGTTGATAAAATAAAAAACACACCATTAGATAAGCTGTATCAAAACAGGTATTAAAATGAAAATCACTTCGGTTGAATATTTCAGGCTGGACATGCCATTGGCCATACCTTATACTATTGCGTATGAAACAGTCAGTACAACCACGAATATTATTCTCAAAATAAATACAAATAAAGGCATCACCGGATGGGGTTGTGCTGCGCCGGACGTAGAGGTTACGCTTGAAACACCAGAAGAAGTGATTTCGAGAATTGATTCTACTGTTATTGGTTTGTTACAGGGCGAAAACCCGTTCCAATTAGCGCGGTTTAATCATGAGATTAGACAACTCCACCCCAAATCCTCTTCATTAATGGCAATGGTGGATATGGCGATTTATGATTTGATGGCACGCCAGGTGAAGGTGCCGCTATATCAATTACTTGGCGGTTTTAGAAAAAGCATTCCAACCAGTATCACGATTGGCATTTTGCCGTTAAAGGAAACGCTTGAGCAAGCCGATGGGTACTTAAAAAGAGGATTTACTATCATAAAGCTGAAGGGCGGACTACACCTGGAGGAAGATATTGAAAAGGTGCTGAAGTTAAGAGTGGAATTTGGAAAAGATTTTTTGCTTCGTTTTGATGCCAATCAAGGGTATACGCCAGCGGAGTCCATCGAGTTTATTAATAGAACTAAAACAGCAGTTATTGAAATCCTTGAACAGCCTACATTGTTAAAAGATGAAGATCATTTGGGCGAGGTGACCCAAAGTGTTCATGTGCCCGTGATGGCGGATGAAAGCATTAAATCGCTAAAGGATGCCTTCCGATTGGCCAGCAATGATTTAATTGATATGGTCAATATCAAAATCATGAAAGTAGGCGGCATATGGGAGGCTCAACATATTAACTCTGTGGCCAAATCAGCAGGCTTGGAAGTCATGGTAGGCTGTATCGATGAATGTGCTTTAGGGATTTCCGCTGGCTTGCATTTCGCTTTAAGCAGGCAAAACGTTGAATACGCAGATCTCGATGGTCATTTGGACTTGCTCGAGGATCCCTTTTCCAATTTATTTCAATTAAAAGACGGAATACTCTACCCTTCTGAAGATAGCGGCCTCGGTAAAATAACCCTATAGACAATTCTTACAGTTTTTAGCGGGGTTATGTATCGATGATAATGGAAATCAGATAATAATTATAATTTTATAATTATCTGTTAGCTGGTTTACATGTAATTAAACCACGTTATTATAATAACTGATCTGCACTAAATATTCTACACGAATAAAAAAGGAAAAGCATAAAACATGAAACAACTATTTTCAATTGTAATCACATTACTACTTTTTACGAGCTGTATCAATGATCCTAAAGTAAATGCTACTGCCGGCGATAAAAGCCAATATTTAGATTATTCCAAACGCGATGACGTGCTCAGCGGTGGCGTTAGGATGATTCCCATCAAAACCAAAGCAGGAGAATTTAAAGTTTGGACGAAACGAATAGGCAATAACCCCACCATGAAAGTCTTAATATTGAATGGAGGTCCCGGAGTACCCCATGGTTTCTATCAGGCCTTTGACTCCTATTTTCCAAATGCTGAAATCGAGTATTACTATTATGATCAATTAGATGCTGGTATTAGTGATCAACCAAAAGACAGTAGTCTGTGGCGTTTGGAAAGATACGTGGATGAGGTCGAACAAGTCAGAATAGGCCTGGGGCTCGACAAAAACAACTTCTACTTATATGGTCATTCATGGGGAGGAATTTTGGGCATTGAATATGCTTTAAAATATCAAGACAATTTAAAAGGATTGATCATCTCCAATATGGTATCCTCCATACCAGCTTACAACGCCTATGCATCAGAGGTTTTAGGCCCACAGTTGCCACCAGAAGTGCTGACAGAAATAAAAGCATTGGAAGCAGCTGAAGATTATCATAATCCCCGCTATAATGAGCTTTTATATAAACACTATTACACAGCACACATCCTCCGAATGCCTGTGGATGAATGGCCGGCACCTGTCACCAAAGGATTTGAAGGCCTTGCTTATGAATTGTATTTGCACATGCAGGGGCCAAGTGAATTCGGGATCGTTGGCAATGCTGCTTTAAAAGATTGGGACCGTCGGAATGACTTAATTAACATCAAGGTACCGACACTTGTTATAGGTGCCCGATACGATACGATGGATCCAAACCATATGGAATGGATGGCATCAGAAGTAAAAAACGGGCGATACCTTTATTGTGCCAATGGCAGTCATCTAGCCCTATATGATGAGCAGCAAGTCTACTTTAATGGATTAATTAAATTTATTGAAGACGTTGACAACGGATTATTTTAATAACACATTATGAGATAATAGCGACATGCTTCAGTCCTCATCAACATAAAGCGAAACAGTCATTGGGTTGGCAATCTTACTCTATTGAAACAAGCGTTTGTGGCCTAAGATGAGCATCCATCGCTTTTAATCAATTATAGAAATATTCTTCATTTTACAAGGACATATGCTTGAAGGATTAGGACGAACTATGCTTGAAGCTAAAATCCTTAAACAAATAGAAGGCAAACCCGTTTTGATTATCATTATTTACCTTTCAAGGAATATCCTCCACCAATCCAAATAGACATCTATGTATACAGGCAAGGTATATCGCTTAAAAGACATGGTCCGATGGACCCGCTACGAAACAATTTCATTTCTTCTGATCATTTCCATTTGGGTTTCGCTGTATTATTTTCTTGATCTGGATTGGTTCAAAATCCCATGGACGCCAATGGCACTAATCGGTACCGCCGTTGCTTTTGTTATCGGTTTTCAAAACAATGCTGTATATGGTCGAATATGGGAAGCACGGAAGATTTGGGGTGGCATCGTGAACACGTCACGTACTCTGGGCGTATTTGTACAAGACATGGTCACGAATGAACATGCCATTGAAAAAGTATCTGAGGACACTTTGAAGCAATTGGTAAAAACCATCACCTATCGACATATCGCCTGGATGACGGCCTTAAGATATGCTATGCGTAGCCAAAAGCCATGGGAAACCACAGGTGCTCATTTAACGAACCGGGAATGGGGCTTTGATCCTCCGGAGTGGAAATCAGGATTAGAAGAAAATCTAAAACCTTACCTCTCAGAAGAACAACTAAAGCATGTCATGGGTATTGACAATCACCAAACGGCGATTCTGTATTTACAA
>JBBKWA010000273.1:0-3597 GCA_037968695.1 Saprospiraceae bacterium | reverse complement strand
TAACAAGGTAACAATGACCACACTAGCTCCCGACCCTATCTGAGCAAATAATGGACCAGGACATGCGCCTGTGACAGCCCAGCCAAACCCAAAAAGTAAACCTCCAAAAATCTGGCCTTTACTAAATGTCTTATCCTTGAATTCAATTAGCTCACTCGCCAGTGTTTTCATTTTATACTTCTTGATCAGGAAAACAGAAATCGCCCCAACGACCACGGCGCTCCCTATAATGCCATACATATGAAATGACTGAAACCGAAACATCTCCTGAATTCGATACCAGTTAATCACCTCTGACTTTAAGAGAAAAACACCAAACATCATTCCTGCCAATAAGTACTTCAGATTTGCAAACAAGCTAATGGCCTGGGCCTCTTCTTTCTTTTCATTCATCGTAAATCTATTTTAAAGTGACAGGATATATGGTAAAAACAAATTTGCCATGATGATACCACCGATCATAAAGCAGCAAGTCGCAACAAGGGATGGCCATTGAAGGTTAGAAAGTCCCATAATCGCATGTCCGCTGGTACATCCTCCGGCGTAGCGCGTACCGAAACCAATTAGAAATCCTCCGACAACCATCATGAGAAATCCTTTGAGCGTAAAGAGTGATTGCCAATTCACAATTTCTTCAGGGACCATGACATTAAGATTGGTCAATCCATATCCTTCCATTTCAGCTATCAGGTTTGGATGAATATCAACAGGGTTTGGGTTGGCAAGAAAAGTAATGGCTAAAAAGCTGCCAATTAAAATACCGGCAACAAAAAACAAATTCCAGATTTCCTTCTTCCAATCGTAATTAAAAAAAGGGATATTGGCCGGTATGCAAGCAGCACATACGTGGCGCAATGAAGAAGATATACCAAGGGATTTATTTCCCAGAAACAACAGAATGGGAATTGTCAAACCAATAAGTGGTCCCGCAACATACCAAGGCCAGGGTTGCTTTAAAAATTCAATCATGAAAAATTTAATTAGATCGTGAGCTAATAATAATGATGGTGCTCAATGGAATCTAGCACATCAATCAACTATATCATATTTAAATGCACAAAGGATGAATTTACTTCAACATCTTGCTTTGGCAAATAAAATCCGTTTTAGCGATATTGGTTTTGGCAATGGCACCAAAACCCCCGGCTACCTCCGTAAAGTTTCTATACCCTCTTGCCTGAAGAATACTGGCCGCAATCATACTGCGATACCCGCCGGCACAATGAAGGAAGAAGTGTTCTTTTGGGTTAATATCCTTAACCCAATCGTTGATCGCAGCAAGCGGTTTTAGATAAGCATCTTCAACATGCTCAGCTTCATATTCTGATTCTTTTCTGACGTCAATAACCATATCCTCTCCAATCTTCACCTTCGATGCAAAATCTTCTGCAGAAACTACATTAACGGTTTCCACTTCGTGATTCTCGTTAATCCATGATTCAATTCCACCTTTTAAATGGCCGAGCACATTATCAAACCCAACGCGGCTCAAACGGGTAACGGCTTCTTCTTCTTTTCCAATCTCTGTAATTAATAAAATTGGTTGCTTTACATCAACGATTAATGCGCCCACCCAAGGGGCAAAATCGCCTTTCAAGCCAATGTTAATGGACTGAGGTATGTAGCCTTTCGCAAATTCTCTATGCTGACGGGTATCCAGCAATAGGGCATCTGTTTCTTCTGCTGCCACTTCAAACTCTTTTGTCGTTAAAGCGCGCATTCCGTTGTTAAGCACGGTATCGAAACTTTCGTACCCTTTCTTGTTCATCGCCACATTCATTCCAAAATAAGCTGGTGGAGGAAGCAGTCCATCCGTTACTTCTTTGATAAATTCTTCCTCTGTCATCGAGGCACGGAGGGCATAATTAAATTGCTTTTGATTGCCAATGGTGGAGACCGTTTCCTTGCTCATATTCTTACCACAAGCGCTCCCTGCACCATGTGCGGGATAAACCAGAACATCATCCTCCAGCGTCATCACTTTATTGCGTAGTGAGTGATAAAGCATCCCTGCCAATTGCTCCATTGTCATACTTGCAGATTTTTGTGCTAAATCAGGACGCCCTACATCACCAATAAACAAAGTGTCTCCACTAAACACAGCATGATCTTTTCCTTTCTCATCTTTTAACAGATAGGACGTACTCTCCATCGTATGCCCTGGCGTATGTAAAGCTTTAATGGTTACATTTCCTAATTTAAACACTTCACCATCTTTGGCCGAAACAAAGTCAAAGTCAGGGTCTGCATTAGGCCCATAGACAATAGGGGCATTTGTTTTTTTACTTAGATCGAGATGTCCTGAAACGAAGTCAGCATGGAAGTGGGTTTCAAAAATATATTTCAGTTTGACTCCATCCCTTTCAAGACGATCAAGATAAGGTTGCACTTCACGCAATGGATCAATAATTGCGGCTTCTCCATTTGATGTAATGTAATACGCTCCTTGTGCGAGACAACCTGTATAAATTTGTTCTACGTTCATTTTTATTTATTTAATACCTTCATTTTGTTTGACAATACAAAATTGGGGTGATTTTATGTAATTGCCGGTAACAACAGTTACAAAACTAAATTACTGAAAAAAAGTTTCTTTTAATATTATTCCGATCCCCATAACGAGCACGAACCAACCGAAAGCAGGTTTTAGTTTGTTACCATCAATTTTTCGGGACAAAGACATGCCAATAAAGATTCCCAGAATGGCAAATCCGGAAATTATGCCTAAAAAAGGCCAATCGATAGGCGTTTCATTTCCTTCCCCAAGAAAGCCGATTAATGATTTAGCCGCTATAATCACAAGGGAAGTAGCAACCGCTTCTTTCATAGGCAACTTACTCAAAACAACAAGTGCCGGAATAATCAGGAAGCCACCGCCGGCCCCTACCAGTCCGGTCAGTACACCGACAACGGCACCTTCCAATAGTATCAACGGATAATTGAACTTTTGATCCCCTACTTCCTCTGTACTTTCAGCACTTTTGCCCCGAATCATACTAAACGATGCACCAATCATGACAATTGAAAAAAGCAAGAGCATCATTTCTCCTTTCGAAAAAACAAGGCTGGAAGTAACTGCTACTTCGCTTGGTAGTGCAGGGACAATATAAGCTCGAGTAAGAAAAACGGCGATAATGGAAGGAATGCCAAATATGATGGCTGTCCGCACATTGACCAAACCGACATGAAAAAATTTCACGGAACCAACTGCACTGGTCAGGCCAACAATAAACAAGGAATAAGCTGTAGCAAGGACCGCATCGACACTAAATAAGTAAACAAGGACGGGAACTGTGAGTATACTGCCTCCACCCCCGATCAAACCCAATGTAACGCCTATCATGATTGAGGCTAAATATCCAACGATCTCCATAGAATCAATTTGAAAGGGCAAAGTTGACCCAAATTTTAAACATCAAAGGTTACAAATGATACGCAAATGAGGGAGGACAAGGAAATTAATCCTATGACACTTCCCTGGCTCAAAAGGCAAGAAAGTGATATTATTTGTTTTGATGTCTATATTGTCTTGAAGTATGTTGATCAGCCAACGAAGCGATATGCGTAGTATTTACTTTATTTATAATACTCATTTAG
>JBBKWA010000272.1:0-4491 GCA_037968695.1 Saprospiraceae bacterium | reverse complement strand
GGTGAGGGGTGAGGGGTGAGGGGTGAGTGGTGAGTGGGAAATAAACAATACACACTAAACTCTAAACACTTAAATCGGCTTTGCGAAAAATGTTTTGGTGCAGTCCCGCAGTTCAGCGGGAAGAAAGATGCAGAAGAGAAAAAACTAAGAAAAATAAAAATCCCCAACTCCTGCTCTAATTTGTAGAAAAGCAGGAATTGGGGAAATAAAACTTAAAACTTATTTAAGCAATTTACTTTTTACAAGGATCGACATCATTGTTGTAGCAATCACGGATGGCTAGATACTTTCCATCGCGCTTCTCAAACAAAGTCATGTATTTGCCGGAGCGTACAACATTTCCGTCCTTATCTACAGTTTTGGAAGTGCCGGTTTCGGTAGCATAGTCTCCTGCAGCCCAAACACCGGTAACCTCAAAAGAAATAGTGTACCCCATAGTATCATTTTCAAAACCCTTCATGACACTAGCTTTGATGGCTTCTTTGCCAACATCAGTTGGTGCATTGTAAGCAAGGCTCTGTGCATCATCGGCATAGTAGGCTACAACACCGTCAGCATCTTTTGCGTTATCCGCTACAGCATAGGCGGCCTCCATGGCACCGATTTCAGCCTTGACAGCTTCCATATCAATTGCTTCAGCGTGTTCATGCTCTTCTGATTCATGCTGCTCGCAAGATGGAAGGAATAATAAAACTGGTGCTAAAAGCATCAGTAAAAGAAATGTGCGTTTCATAATTAAAATTTAGTTGGTTTAACCAACAAGGTAGGTATAATATTTGGTGCTAAAGTATGCCCTAAACGCAGAAAATTAAAGAAGGGGGACAATCTATTAATCGGGCCGCCCTGCCATCTGACGGAGCAATGGCTTTTCGACTTTAAAGACTAAAAGAATATAGACCAATACCAGCCCTGAATTGACAATCAGGATGAGTGCAATTCTATCATCGCACAATCCACGAATTGCCTCCATTAAAAAGTACACCAATACCGCACCACCTATCCAGGAAATCATCCGACCTACCTTATAAGGAATTGGAAAATACTTTTGGCCCAAATAATAGGAAGCAACACACATAAAAGCATAACAAGCCAGGGCCGACCAGGCTGACCCTACCACTTCCATACTTTGGATCAAGAGAATATTCCCAACCACCGTAATAATAGCTCCACATATTGCAATCCATGCACCGAAGGTTGTTTTATCCGCTAACTTATACCAGGCTGAAAAATTGTAATAAATACCTAACAAAAGATAGGCTACCAAAAGAATGGGGACAACATCCAATCCAGCTCTAAAATTACTCCCCAAAATAAACTGGAAAAGATCCATGTAAGCCAGAATAAAGAGCATCATAGTCGAACCCACCAGGGTAAAAGCCAAGGCAACATCAGCATAAATCTGCTTTGAATCTGCCCGATCTTTATGCGCAAAGAAAAAAGGCTCAGCAGCATAATTAAATGCAATTGTAAAAAGATTGAGTAGCAATGCCAAGGAGGCTGCCGCTGCATAAACACCACCATCAGACAAATTAGTGACGACGTCATTAGGAAGAATATATTTTTGAAAAGTAATGTAGGATGACTGATTGATCACCCCAGCAAACCCCACTATCACTAATGGCCAGGAATAACTCAGCATGCGTTTGAAAAATCGTAAATCCCAATCCAGGGACTGGCCTCTAATAAATGGAAGTAAGCCTAAAAATGTTAGCATACTGGCCAGCATATTACTCAGGAAGACATAAAACAACTGATCGTCCGGTCGATAGATTTGCTCCCAAAAACCTCCATTTTCAGCCAAATCAGGAAGTAGCTCGATAAAGAAAAGAACAAAGACAATATTAAATATGATCGACCCTAATTTAAGCGCAAGAAACACCCATGGCCTGTTTTGCTGTCTTAAACTCGCAAAGGGCACCGAACATAATATATCAAAGAAAAGCACACCTCCGAGCAACATCAGGTGCGTGGTCATCCCTTCATAATGCATCCAGGCGGCAAGATCGCCCCTGAAGATCCATAAGCCAACTAAAAACAATCCGGCTAGTAACAAAAGGAAGGACATTGACATGGTCGTCACTTTCTCCCTTTCCTCTTTGGCATAACGGAAATAAGTGGTTTCCATCCTAAAGGTCAACACCACTAAAACGATTGCCACATAGAAATAGAGATCCCGATAAATTCCGTATTGACTCAGATCATCATTGAAAACCCTGGTGAGGTACCAGGTAAACAAGATATAATGCAATACCCTGCTAAGGATATAGCTGAATCCGTAAATGGCGGTTTCGCCGGCTAGTTTTCGAATCAGTGTCATAGTCTAACTGTGAAAATAGCAATATATAAGAGTAGTAAGCTTCGAAATTAAAATGGGAAGATGTCGCCGATAGCTACTATAAGTCTAAGAAAGGCTTAATGCAAAAAGGACCAAGAACACCAAATCGATGCTACAGCAAATCAACTAAATACAATTCTGTTAGATTTGCGATTGAAATAAGCTATTAAACGCCAATGATCTTTTATGCACAAGAAACCGCTATAGGTTTATGCATTGCCTCTTTACCGGCGATAATAAGCGCTTATCTCTTTTTTTTTACCGACAAAAAAAATACAGCACTAGGCCTGTTGTTGCTGAGTGCTCTATTACTTCGATTGGTCATCATTTCGCTAGATCCTTTCCTGCATGAATGGGATGAACGCTACCATGCCTTAGTGGCTAAGAATATGGTAACAAATCCTTTCAAACCCATGTTAGTGGTGTACCCGATCATGGCCTATGACCTTCTTGATTGGAGCAATAATCATATCTGGGTACATAAACAGCCTCTCTTCTTGTGGCAAATGGCAGCTTCAATGAAGTTGTTTGGCATTAATGAGATCGCCCTAAGGCTTCCATCAGCAATCATGAGCACGATACTGGTATGGTTGACCTATGACTTGTGTAAAAGTTGGATTCCCAAGTATAAAGAAGTTGCTTTTATTGCTGCATTTTTAACGACATTCTCTGCGTATACTTTGGAGTTGGTCTCTGGTCGATTGAGCCTTGATCACAATGATCTGGCGTTTGTCTTTTATGTCACTTGTTCTTTTTGGGCCTGGTCACGCTACGTCCTGGAAGGGTCCCGATTGAAATGGGCTATTCTGGTTGGTGTGTTTGTTGGCCTGGCTGTATTAAATAAATGGCTAACGGGCTATTTAGTATTTGGAGGCTGGGGGCTTTATTTATTACTTCAATTTGGACGTCAGATCAGATGGCAACATATCTGGCATATTCTGTTAGCGTTTATCATCTCCGTAGCTGTATTCCTTCCATGGCAACTTTATATTTTCGATGCTTTTCCTATAGAAAGTGCGATCTCGTACAAATACAATGTCGATCATATCAATGATGATTTGGGGCATCCCGGCAATGTCTGGACACACTTAGCTTTTATCCCACAAGCCTACCAACATGGTTTGCTGTTTTTTGGCCTCATAGGACTTATCGCTGTTATCCGGTACAGAGAAGTCAACAAAAAAATGGCTATTTCCTTTATCGCGATGATCATTGTCCTTTTTGCATTCTTTTCAATAATTGTTAAAACTAAAATGCCAGCATTTGTTTTTCCGGTATCCGCTTTGATTTTTGCTTTTATGGGCTTGGGAGTTTTTGCCTCCGTAGAATGGGTGAGTGAAAGGTGGAATATTCCAATGAAAACCAAAAACATTGTGTTTTTCGCGCTGACTATTGGTTTAGGAATAGCATGCTTTAAGCCCTGGGAAATAGCCGCCTACAGAGCACATTCCAATGAGGGTCGAAATGCAAAAATCAGCAACACAATAATTTACGAGAATCTTCCTGAGGAGGTTACTCAAAACTATGTCATCATCAATTGCAAAAGTTTCGAAAATGTCGAATTGATGTTCCATCAGGATGCAAAAGCTTATCACTGGTATCCATCGGAACCTGTCATCGATTCACTACAACAACTTGGCTATAAGTTTGCAGCCTTCCGAAATACGCCTAATCAGGGGCTGCCGGGATATATCACGCAGGATCCGGACATCATTATTCTGGAAGATCTAATTCGGTAGAATCCCATCAGAAATCGAGCGGTGAGTGGTGAGTGGTGAGTGGTGAGTGGTGAGTGGTGAGTAAAAAAATCTTTCCTTTGCTTAGGGCTGAACCCCAACGCTAATAGATCGCACCTTCGGGGCTTTTAAATTTTTTGCAAAAAAAGAATCGATCTGATTTTTTTTCAGAACATACATTTGACCGGAGACAAAGAAACCCACTCACTATTGACAACCCAATACTCACCCTTCTGCCTTTCTGCCTATCGTCCCATATGAACGAGCAGCACCGAAATATCAGATGGAGAAACACCACTAATCCGACTGGCCTGACCAATCGTACGTGGCTTGAGCTGCATGAGTTTTTCTCTGGACTCAAGGCTCAACGAACTGATCTTGGAATAATCGGTAGACTCAAGTAAGGAGAGATCTTCGAGT
>JBBKWA010000271.1:0-62013 GCA_037968695.1 Saprospiraceae bacterium | reverse complement strand
CCTCTGTATTCACCATATATAGATTCGTCAAACTCTAAACGATCAGTCATTTTCCAGAAGTTGGGCTCACTTAAAATTAAGTATATATCGCCTTGCTTATTTATATTTAGATTATATCCTTTGCTTTCATAAATGAAGCTTTCAAAATTAAAATCATCAACATCGGCAACTGATTCTAGGTTTAGTAATATAAGTTCGCTTTGTGCTTCAAAAAAATCAACAGATTCAATAGATACAGGTTTTAATGAAATAGATTTTGAAGTTACATTTTGTAGTAGAAATTTGTATTCCTTAACTACTGCAATACGTTGTTCCATGTCTATCTCCTCACCTTCAAGAATGATAGTGTCTATTGCAAAAGTTAATTTCAGTACATCTTTTTCGATTCCATGACGGTTCCTTATCCTTGTGTCAATATTATCTATATGACCAAATGATATAACTTCATTATTAATACTTATCCAAAAACTATTCTCTAATGAAAAAGAATCGATCTGTCCATGCAAATAAAATGGAAGAGTACATAAAACCAAAATGAATAGTAGTCTTGAATGCATGTTTTACTTATCGCAGGTAACTATGTTATACCCGCTACAATATAGCGCATAACAAGCCAAAATCCTCATGTATTGCGAAGATATATAGCTGCCGGCAACAGGATGATATAGGCGCGTGCATTCTGAATTTTTAAATCATATGCCATAGAATCCCTCGTATACAGTCACCCACTTCAATCCTCCTCCACAAAAAACAAATCAGAAGCTATCCCATCCGCAAAAAAGTAATACGCAGGTTTTAATGCCCAATTCCCATTTTCATTTTTAGTGATCTTGTCCTGATTAATATATTCCTGAATGTTTGTCGATAGGTAATGTAAAAATTGGTCCCCTAATTTCTCAACACGATCAACATCAATGCCCATCGAGGTGCGAAGCCCGGTCATGACCAACTCATTATACTGCTGTGTTTTAGTAAGTTCCTCTAGTTCAAACGGAATAACTTCTTCGGCAAGTGCTTTGATGTACTTGACATTGTTGGGAATATTCCATTGACGGGAAGAACCATTAAAACTATGCGCCGATGGCCCTATGCCAAGATAATGTGTACCCGTCCAATAGTTTTTGTTATGCTTTGATTCCATACCCGGTTTTGCAAAATTGCTGACTTCGTATTGAAGAAATCGATGTTCTTGAAGCATGGATTGCAAAATTGCGTATTGATGATTAGCTTGTTCATCATCCGGTGCTGTTGCTGCGCCTTTTTTTATCTGGTACGCTAGTGCAGTACTAGGCTCAACAGTCAGTGCATAACTGGAAATGTGGGGAATACCTGAATCTACCAAACGCTGAATATTGGACATCCAATCCTCATCAGTTAATCCCGGACCACCATAAATCAGATCGGCCGTTATATTGTCAAACCCGGCTTTTTGCGAAAGCGATATCGCATTCAAGGCTTGCGCTGCATTATGACTTCGATTCCAATTCTTGAGCAAATTATCTTGAAAAGCCTGAATGCCAATACTCAATCGATTGATTCCTATTGCCTTCCAGTGGTGTAGATTTTCCTCCGTAATATCATCAGGATTTGCTTCTAAAGTAACTTCAGCTGAATCCATTACATCAAAGTGCGTATCAATCTCCTGAAGTATATTTTCTATATCCTCATGAGGCAGCGCAGAAGGCGTTCCACCTCCGAAATAAATAGTCTCAATCGCTTGATTATTAAGGTAGATGACTTGCTTATTTATTTCCTTGAGCATGGCATGCAGCATTTCATCCTTCGTTTGAAATGAAGTAGAGAAATGAAAATTGCAATAATAACACGCTTTTCGACAAAAAGGAATATGGATGTAGATACCCGCCATTACTGCAAACATAGGCAATAAGCTAAAGGTGCTACCAGAATGCCACAAATTATACTAACCGAACCACTTATCAAGCGCTTAAACTAATTTCCAATCTGACTTAACATGGCAATAAAGGACGAGGTCTATTATAAGATTGATGCTGTCTTGATTACATCAATTAAATCCAAAAATTAATAAATGATCTTTCACTGGAACAAACAGGGGTATTTCCTTTAAGGATTACATGACGAAAAGTGCAGATTATAATCTATGACCACTTAATTCCTGGCCAACACGATGACGGATGTTGCAGGTACTTCTGGTTCACCCATAAGCGTAAAATCAAATTGGTCAGCTTGATTGATTAACGTAAGTATGTCATTCTCTAATTCGAAGGTTAGCATTTTAATCCCTCGAGAAGTTTCTACTGGCGTGCTGACCAAATTAGTTTGATTGGTCATTATTACAACCGCATCCCATTCATCATGAAAGGTGCCAAATGTAACCCATGTTCTTACTTTTCCTCCGTCAAGTATGGTGAAATTAATATCTGCACCTTTAGAAATTATCTCAATTTCTTGTGCCGGATCAGCATGATTAGTATAGGTAGCAGAAATGGCTTCCCAGCTTCCAGTAAAGGCATCGACTGTTATTCCTGGAGTATCATCGTTTTTATCACAGCTAATTGTGAAAACCGCTATGAAGGCAATAAGGACAAGTTTTAAATTTTTCATATTAGTATATAGTTTTATTTGTAAATAATTGAAAAACAATGAAATAATTAAACATTACAAAGATGGCGACGATTGACAACAGGCTTGTGTCTAAGTGTCTCAAAGATGTGTCTGGGTGTTTCATCTCACCATTTGCTCCGTTTTAAGGCAGAATTCAAATAATATCAAGAAATGAAAAAGAGGAGAGCCTGCGCTATTGACAAGAACAAATAGCAAGATCTATTAAAGCGAACTTGCTCTATGGTGGATCACATATTCAGCTACAAATCGGTGGAAGTCTTTTGGATATTTCCTAGTTCTTGCGATAATCGCTTGGAGCCATTCCGAAAGTTTCTGCAAAAATCCGGCTAAAATGTGCCTGGGTTTTAAACCCTACCTGATAAGCCACTTCAGTTACATTGAGATTTCCTAAACCTAAAAGTTCCTTTGCTTTTTCCATGCGAATAGAACGTATTAAGCTCGTTGTACTATGCCCTGTGAGCGCAATGATTTTTCTGTGAAGTTGAGCGCGGCTAATATGTAGGGACTGACACAATTGAATCACACTGAAATTTTCATCTTCTAAATGGGCCAACAAGGTTGTTTTTATTTTTATTAAAAATGGATCAACGTTGGTATGCGCTGGTGTGATGGCCTCTGAAAAGTTAGCTTGAGCATATCTTTTTTGAAGTTCATGCCTTAGTGCCAGGAGATTTTTGAGGCGCACTAATAATTCTTTTCGATTAAAGGGTTTCGCCAGGAAGACATCAGCACCTTGCTCAAGCCCTTCAATTTTTGATTCATCATCTGCTTTTGAGGTCAATATGACAATTGGAATATGGCTGGTTCGTTCGTCTTTCTTCACGAACGAACACAACTCATAGCCATTTTTGAATGGCATCATGACATCCGTAATGATCAAATCCGGAACAAGTTCAATGGCTTTTTCTATTCCCTCTCTTCCATTTTGGGCAAGCACTGTTTTGTATTGGTCTTCTAGACAAGTGTTTATATAGTAACTAACATCAGGATTATCTTCCACGATCAGTACTAAAGGCTTGCCTGCATCTTCATTATCTATACCTGCATCATCTGCTGTTTGCGTCGTAACAGAATTATTTTCATTGTGGACAGGCGCCTGTTCATCGCGAATAGATGCAAGAGCAGCGCCGTTATGAATAGGAAGGAGCACACAGAAAGTTGACCCTTGACCAATAGTACTTTGGACTGAAATCGTTCCGTTTAGTAGCTTGACAAGTTCTTTAACCAAGGAAAGACCTATGCCGGTTCCTTTAATTCTTTCACCTTGTGTATCATCTATTTGATAGAATCGATCAAATATGTGATTTATTTTGTCTTTTTCAATTCCTATTCCTGAGTCAATGATGTTTAGTTTAAAATAGGCCACTTGACTAGCATCAACTACCTTTTCCGCAAGGATATCAATCCTTCCATTTTTTGGGGTGAATTTGATCGCATTTGAGATTAGATTGTTTGTTATTTGAGATATTTTCTCCGCATCAAAATCCATTATCAATTTTTCCTCGGTGGATTTGAATGTGATTTGAACCTCCTTCTCTTTGGCGAAAAGTTGAAACGCTTCGAGTCGATACTTAAGATAGGGGATAATATCTTCTTGGATATTATTTACTTCTAACAAACCAGACTCAAGCTTTGTAAGCTCTAGCATTTGATTGACAAGGTGCAGTAGGTTTTGACCACTCCGATTGATGAGCTCGTTGGCGTGCAAGGCTTCATGGGTTTTGCCCTTTTGGGTCTTCTCCTTTACGACTTCATTCATACCCAATATGACGGTTAGTGGCGTGCGAAATTCATGCGTTATATTGGTATACATTTTAGTTTTCATTTGCCCTAATTCTTTTATGGCATGGACTTCTTGTTTTTCAAGTTTTCGATTTAATAAAAAGCGGTATAAAGCTATACTCGCCAGAAGTAGTAGGATAAAATAACCTGCCAAAGCCCACCATCGTAAGTACCAATATTGTTTTACATAAACAGGAATCGAAAGTTCATTTACCGCAGGAATCTTGTGCGGGTCACGGGCTTTTACCCTAAAAATGTATTTTCCTGGCGGGATTTTTGAATAGCGGATTTCATTTTGATTGCCATCTTCAATCCATTTCGGTTCGAAGCCTTCCAAATAATGAAAGTATTGGTTTTTATTTACGTCGCTAAACATATTGAGTGTATACGAAAATGTTATGCTCCGTTCTTCAGCACGCAATACGATTTCATCTTCTGAATCGAATTGTTTTTTTATTACGATCAGTGTATCTTTTAGCTGATTATACTTTGTGTATTCAAGGAGGTGTAATTGGCCAGCTGTTTTATTCGGAATTTCAAAGTCGTTAGGATCAAACCCGATGATTCCATTCAGGCCTCCGAAAAACAATTTTCCATTTTTTGTTTTTAAGTACGACCAACGATTAAACTCATTATGAGGCAGACCTTCCTCTTTATAAAAGGTAGTCATTTGCATTTTATAGGGATTAAACTGGCATAGCCCATTATGGGTAGCAAGCCAGAGATCCTGCTCATGCCCAAGAGCACTGTAGATCACATCCGAAGGAAGGCCATCTTTGCGCGTATAGATTTTGCGCTCTTTTGTTACAGGATTAAATCGAACTAGCCCTTTTTCAGTGGATAACCAGAATTCGTTATTCCATTTGAGCATGGCGGTCGGGGAATAATTCGTTTCCTGAGGTGCGAATATCTCAACCAGGGTGATAGATTGTTCCTTGCATCTAAGGATAAATATACCTCCTGCATAACTACCATAAATTGCATCTTCATTCCTATCGTAGGAAGCGTAAGTGAAATCCAATTTTATATAAGATAAAGGTGAATTTAAATCTATTGGAAGAAGCTTTTTATTGTCCTTATCAAATAGGTAAATACCCTCCGGATGGCAAAACCATATATTGTTGGATGCATCCTCAAATATTCTGGGGAGATTAACTTCCTGGTCATATTTGCTTTCTTCAAAACGGGCTATTGTATACGTATCTGAGCGTCCTGTACTTAATTCTGTTTTAATAAGTTTGTCCCGTTGATTAGCCCATAAATAACCGTCATGACTAATGAGCATAGACATAATGCCTTTTGAAATTGCTTTTTCCGAAGTATTTCGGGAAGTCCGTACGTATGGTTTTACGGATTGAGCATTTAAATCAATTAAAAACAGATCATGATCGATATTCTTTACTAATATGGAGTCCGCGTTTATTTCTATTATATCTCTTGCACTTGATTTATCGATAATTTTATTTGTTGGAAAGGCCGTATTTAGGTATGTATTAAAAAGCTTTGGTTGTTGGGAAAATTTATAAGCACCAAAGAAATATCCATTCCAAACGGTACCTTCCTGATCGACGAAAAACCGATTCATGGCGCGATGATCTTTGGATTGACCGAAAATAGGGTCCGTGAATTCTTCCAGGGTTTTACTTTCTCTATCGAAATGAAATAATTGGTCCGCTTTGTAATTGAACCAAATGTTACTTAAATTATCCATCCTGATATTATTAATGGAATGGACATCTATATTTGGAGGAAGTCTGAATGAACTTAGTTCGTTTGCTTTTAATGCGTCATGATCTGTAGTTAAAAAAGGTGGATACCAGAAGTCCCTATGATGGTCTACGGGGATGGCTACCTTGAGATCCGTTTTTAGTCCAAGGCTATTTACTTCAATAACCTCATACTGTTTTTTCTGCAGATCTATTAAGTAATAGCCAATACCCATTCCCCAAAGCCAAATTTTTCCGTCCTTCCTTTCCGAAAAATAATCTATTGTAGCAGCAGCGGTAGGTATATTGATTATATGGTTGAAAGCATTTTTATCTGGGAGATATTTCCAAAAAGAACAAGCGCTTAAATCTTTATCCTGAAATAAAACAATGAAATCGCCATTCTGCAATGAGGCAAAATACCGCATGTTTGGAATGGCGCCAGAATAGCGAGTATTATTTTTGAAGTAAGTATTAGTTTTAATTATTTTATTCTTCCTAATATCTATTTTATTGAAAAATAGATCCTGGCAATAAATCCAAATATTTCCCTCATGATCTGAAGTAACATGGCCTACTTTGCTTGAACTGATCGTGTTGCTATCAATATCAGAATGAGTATAAATGACAAATGAATTTCCATCATACCGATTAAGCCCGTTATAGGTAGCAAACCATAGGAATCCCTGTTGGTCTTGGGTTATATCAAAGACCCATCGATAGGAAAGACCATGATCTTCAGTTATTTGACTGATGTGGCTAGTTGGCTGCGCATTGAGGTCAAACAGGCAACAAAGGATCAGTATATGTAGTAAGAATGATTTTAAAGTATCCATACTGTATAACAGATGAGCATATTATTCACAGTCTAAAGTTAAATAACTGTGGGTTACTACTCGCCTCCATTTTAATAGCATGTGGAGTTACAAATGGAAATAGTTGGTTAGAAGAAGATGAACGGCTAAACGTAGCCTGGTTTATTTTGGAGATAATCAGAAATATTTCAAGTGCCGATAACCCCATCTGTCTCGAAAGATCAAATTATACATTCATCAATCAGATGCTGAAGTTACAACGCATACATTCCGAAAAAATGTAATTAACACCAAAAAAGAAAAAGTACTCAGCGTGTCATAGCCCTATTGCCGAATAAACTGTTGCGAATAAAGTATATCCCCCTGTACAATTTTTATAAAATAATTTCCAACAGGTAGGGCCTTAATGGAGATTTTATCTTGGTTTTTCCTGCGGATGACCACCTCGCCTCCAGTGTTGAAAATTTCTACAGTAAAATCACTTTTTGAAGGCAACGTAAAATTGATTTCTGATGTCGCAGGATTAGGATATATTTTTATCTTTTCACTTTCTATCGGCTTCAGAATACTGGAAGGAATATTCGCTGAGTTGACGGAATCAACCCACTGATAGGCACGCGAGAGTATAGCATTCCGATCAGGAAAATCAATTGTATGACCTACTCCGGGCATCAGCGTGTCCTCAACAATGGCACTATATCCAATTAAAGACGCCTGAGCCGGAAAGAATCGTGAGCTTGGGCTATCCAACTCACCATGCACAAGGTAGAATGGCATGGATTCAGCATATTGAAGGACATCATCAAAACCACTGGTTCCATTGATAGCGGCACCAATAGGGATAAAACCACTCAGCCGGTGGGTATTTGAAAGGCCATAGGCATAAGTAACTTTCCCGCCAACAGAGAAGCCCATGGCATAGATTTTTCTCACATCAATATTGTACCATAGAATCAAAGAATCCAACAAAGCAGTAGTAAAAGCAGTATCAATCGGATCATCTACTGAGCCATCCACACCGCCATCAGGACAAGCCAGAATCAGATTATTAAATTCAGCGAAAGCAATTAGTGTATCGCACCAGGACTCAGCGTCCCATCGGTTGACATTAAACGGGTGGAAGCCGACCATCAATCGGTGAGGTGTAGAAGAATCATATCCCGATGGAATATACAGGGAGTATTTTTTTCCAGGATCTTTTTGAAATGGAAAACCCCCGTCAATGCGCATCTGAGCACTGGAAGCAAGCGTAGTAAAACAAAGAAGGAAAAGTATAAGGTATTTCATAGTGGTAGATTTCAGTGTTGTCCAAAGTTACCAATATTCGCTTAAAACGCGTTTCCTTTCGCTAATGCATGACAGTTTGATGATGATGACAAGGCTAAATTAGGACCTCAGGATTGCATCCCTGGATAGTTATGGCATGCATGTTGTTCATAGGTACATGACCTATTAATATTAGACAATACTAAGTGGTATCCATCACTTTGGGCCATTTTTGGGTTCATTCATCATGGAATTTTAGTATTATTGATTGTTCATACACCTTATTGCAAAGAACTATGTTGCTTCCTTTCAGATGCTTAGTACCTCGTATTGCATTCATTTTTTGCAGTCTTTTCTTCCTTTCCTATTATGCTTCAGGTCAGGACAATTCCATAGTGAAAGTACATGGTGGCCCGGTTTCAGGATATGGGGTTGCTTATAAAAGCCCTGATATGATTGTTACAGCACTGCATGTCGTTGCAGGAAGGAGTCCAATCAAAGTAGAGTGGCATGGAAAAACAGTGGACGCCAAAATTGAAAAAATTTACAAAGCATCTGATCTCGCATTATTAAAACTATCCTCCCCATTAGGGGTGCCTCCTTTGCAACTGTATTCAGGTGAACCTCCCTGGGATGAAACCGTACTATATTGGGAGATTCCACCAGGATCACCAGTCGTGACAAAAAAGACGGCAAGACTTGAAGAAGCAACCAATTTAAGCAAGATCAATGCAAGAGTGAATCCACCCCCCGGTTTGGAAAATGCATTGTGTAAAGATGGGGGTAAGCCCTATCCCGGTTTGACCACCGAAGTCATCAATTTTGAAGAAGCCAATATTAGAAAAGCACACTCCGGATCGCCAATTACTTACAATGGAAAAATCGTAGGGATGATTGATGGTGGAGCTAAGTTGCTCGACGGAAAGAGTTGTATCTGGGCAATCCATAAGGATGATTTTAATAAATTGCTAAGTCAGGGAACTCCACCACCAGCCACAATGGCAGCTTGTTCTTCTTCAGGTGCCAGTGGAAAAAATATGTATAGTGGAACGCGTTCAGATAATCCAAACCTCAGCCCTGAAGAAGTAGCCGCTGCTAAGCTTTTTGAAGAAGCGGCATCAAAACCACTTACGATTCAGGATAACTCGGGCGATACATTGCGTATTTACAACGAACAAAGAATGAGCTTTGGTGAAATCTATGAATCGCTGCAGGATGGAAACAAACAAAAGATAAAAGATCTCTTTTCTGATGAAGTCACTTTTAGTGAAGGCAATAGATTATCGCATGAAGATCTAATGGAAGAAGTGATGGATATGCATCAAGGCAACAGAACCGGTGCATCCTTAATTGTTCCGAATGCTAGTAGTATAGCCTTAACAACAGATGCCTTTGGGAATATTATTTCTGTAGCAAGTCCCTCAGGTTTGTCCGTACTATCCATTTATCTCTCAAAAAACGAGACTCCTGAAGAGGCCACCGCAGAAATGGCAAGGTTTAAAGAGATGCTTCAATCGCTCGGCCAGCAGACGGAACCAACAGCCAATAATGTAAATGATTATAATTGCGAACCAGGCGATCCATATTACAGAGAGTATATCAAAAATTCAACCATTGATGAAACAACAGATGCGGTATTGTCAGAATTCACAAGTTCAATGACAATTAACGATTCGGATTTTCTTGGTGTTTGGCTGAATGTTACAGATTGGAAGAAAATGTGGAATTCCAAAGAGGAGCGAAAAGCTTATTACCTGCTCCAAAGTGGAGTGATTTTCGCCGATTTTGCCATCTACTAGACTACTTGACGATCTCGAATTCTTCTAATTGCTTCCTGGTAAACTCATAAAAATTTCTTGTCTGTAACTCCTTGTATATTGCTTGTGGCGTACTCCATCGGAGAATTTCTCCATCACTGGATGTCGTTAAAATATGCTTACTGTCAGGAGTAAAGTAGCCCATGTTTATTGATCCTTTATGCCCTTGATAAGTGGCAAGTTTCTTTCCCTCAAAATTCCAGATATAAGCATTTTTGTCATAAGAGGTAGTCAGGATCAATGATTTGTCGGGTGATATATTAAGGGAGGTCACACCATTGACGTGTGGTAAACTATCGATGAGCTGACCATTGCGTTTCCAGATATAAATCATATTTCCTCCGGTGAGTAAATATTTACCGTCCTTAGTAAAAATCGCTTGTTTAGGTTTTTCATAATGAATAAATTCATCCTCCAGGACGCTTTGAACAAAATCACCTTCTAGGGTGCCTTTCGTTGACCACATTCTGACAAGATTATCACCACAGCTGGTGAGAATACTTTTTCCGTCGTTGGAAAATGAAATGGAGAATATTCTTTCTGGGTGATGAAATAGCTGAACACAATAGCCTTTGACCTCCAATAAAGTTGCCGCATAGTCTTTAGTGCGCGCAAGAATAAACTTGTCATCGGGTGAGAATATCGCTTCTTCCACTTCGTCTGTCAGGTGATGCGTATAGATCAATTCCCCCTTTAGATCCCAAAGACACACCGTACTATCCTCAGCAGCGGTTAATACGTATTTTCCATTATGCGAGAAAACAGCACTTTTGACCTCACCAAAATGTCTTAATTCTTTCCACCGTATATCTTCTTTAGGACTCCACAATCGAGCTGTCCCGTCTTCTGAAGCTGTTAGGATGTGATTTCCTCCAGGTGAAAAATACGCTGAATTGAGTTGATCATGATGATGTATGCTATCAATCATTTCACCAAACTCATTCCAAATCCTGGCCGTGGAATCGACTCCAGCGGTAACATATCTTTTACCTGCTTTGTCATAGTCAACAGTTTTCACTGCGGCTGCTTGTTTGGGGAATCGATGGAGGAATGGGTTTGAGAAATCCCAAAGTTTAGCTGTGAAATCACTTGATGCAGTTAATATTTTTTTACCATCTTCAGAGAGTACAGCATTGACATATTGTCCTTTACATTTAAAACTAAGAACAGAATCTCCCGTCGTAGTCCACAATGTGACGATTGATTTATAACCTTCAGGAGTGTCCGAATCATAATTTATCGGTTGTTGTGCAACAGTTAGAATATTTTTACCATCCTTTGAAAAAGAGGCCTCTTCTACATTCATTAAAAATGAGTCCAGTAGCACAGCTCCGGTATTGTCATACAGTGAGAATGGGACATATGGACCATATTCCATAATAAGATTTTTATCAGGGGATATTTTTACCGTAACATAACTTTTGGCCTTAAGGGTATCAATTGTAGCAAGGGTAAGGCTGTCCAGCACCGCTTCAAACCGCGGTGTTATTTTCATGCCATCGGTGGAGAATTTAGAAAGAACATCATCATAAGCTAATAACGAATCCTTGTCGATTGGTTCGACACCATCCAGATCCCATAAATAGACGTGAGATAACGTTCTGGATAATATCTGTTTGCCATTTGGAGAAAAAGCTGCTTCCTTGACTTCAATAACATGGTCAAAGCGGTTGAGTTCTTTTCCTGCAGCATTCCATAAAATGACAAAACCATCTTCAGAAGCCGTAAGTATTTTATCATCGATAGGAGAGAAAACGGCCGTATATACCCGTTCCTTGTGTGGAAAGTTGGAGGAATAAAACGGTCTTTCTTCTTGTGTGAAGAAAATCTTTGTCAGTGTTTCTTTAACCAGCGGCGGAGACTTTTCGCCAAGGATATTGTAGGCAGAAACCGCCAGTCGCAAGGCCATCGTATTGTCATCAGGCAAAAGCTCTTTTGCCAATGAGGCTAATTCTCCTGCACGGGATTTCATGTAATTCTGATTGGAGATATAATAACCATATGCAGCAATGCCTGCAAATATGATTACGATTGTACCCAACACGGTGCGAATGATTTTATTTCGCTTGCGTTCTTTTTCCGCCTGAATTTTCTTTTCACGACTAAAAGCAAGGAGTTCTTCCTCTTCTTCTGAGAGCTGACGCATCCCCTGTATTCCAGCTTCTACAACAGCTAGCTCAGTTTCATTCAACCAAACTTTCGAGTCCGATTCCGTGACCTCACTCATCTTCCCGTTTAGAATTCTTGATGCCTGCTGACCGGGAAAAAGCGAATTACTGTAGTTTCTAATAAGCGAAGGGGCAAGCATATTGTGACCCAAATTTGTAGCCTCCGAATGCGCATTCGTTAAGAGAAATAGTGTACAGCATTTTTTGGCCAAATCACTAACTACCACTGATCGGTCCCCATAGATATCATCTCGTTTAGGGGCTTCCAGTATTTTTGAATTACCCATGGCTGACGTGTGCAGGCTGAGTAGATCAAGCGCTAAACCGGATTGTACGATGTCTTCCTTCCATGCCTCAATCTCATCTAATTGAGAAGATAGAAAGGTATCCATGAGTTCGCCGGATAGAATACCTTGCTGATATGCACTGACCGAAATAGAGGGGTGTTGTGCATCCACTTTGACAGCATCATTCCACAAAGAAGAAAGTATAACCTGAAGATAAGGGGCCACCAATGTGGTGTCTCCTTCCAGCAAGTCTCCGGTCAAGGTATTTGGTAAACTATTGATATTATTATCCTCGATCTCCAGACGATAGAATTCCTTCGTTAACGGTGAAGTGGTTACACCTAACATGGCATCCTGCACATCGTCTCTGGTGAGCGGTTGAAGGAAAATATCTGTTGCAGGAAAATCGGCAGTCTGCAGTAATTCACTGAAAGCGGAATGATGCTGTTCATCAACACTCAGGACCAACTTTCCCTGAGGAGAATTTTCTACTTCAAAAATACTCATCATAGCCTCAAGCATAAATTGCCATTCATTTGGATCATCCGGCAATTCATCCAATATTATGGTCAAGGGCTTTTGAGTCTCGGATTCGATAGCCATCCATTGCTCGTAAAAACTCATTTGCTCCAAGGCGGCTTGACGGATCAATCTTTCTAATTCATACGTCAGAATATCTTTCGCAAAGCCCGAAACAGAAGGTAGTTGCGCCTCGATTTCGCTTATCTTTTCTTTTAAATTACTTTTGTCTTTTGGGGCTAATTTTTTAAGGCTATTCGCTTCTCTCGCACTATCCAGTGCTTCGGAAAGAGCATCATTTGAAGTTCGACCTTCAATAGTACTCATGGAAACAACTCCATCAGCTTCTAATCTCGGAGCCAGCCCCGCGGCAAGCATGGAAGATTTTCCCACGCCCTTTTTTCCTGAAAGCAAAACAACAGGTTGCTCCCGTTGCAGTTGCGTATACAACTTCCTTATATCCGTCCCCCGACCATGAAAAATAGCCGCTTCTTCCAGTTTAAAACTTCGTATGCCTACATAAGGGTTTAACGGAA
This sequence comes from Saprospiraceae bacterium, assembly GCA_037968695.1. Taxonomy (GTDB): domain Bacteria; phylum Bacteroidota; class Bacteroidia; order Chitinophagales; family Saprospiraceae; genus Opimibacter. The sequence goes on along the minus strand of JBBKWA010000271.1, from coordinate 48,513 downwards.
GCTTTCTAAAATAATACTTTGGTAGCTCCAGGCCGAATAAAGGCTGGTTGGCAGCTTCTGGAAGATTCCATGCTTTGGAGATAGCCCCGCCTTCACCGAAATAAAGATTCCAGGGAAATTGATCTTTGCCTGGTTTTTTTAATAAAGACCCACTAAACAGTTTAGCGGTGTTTTCTGTGCCTGTTTCGGTTTTAACCTGATCGACAGCATCTGTCCAGGAAGGTTCGATCGCCAGCCCCTGAGAAAGCCCTTTATAGAAGCGCGAAGCTAAATTGGTGGCAATGCCATCATTGATCACCTGAGATGTCCCAATCACCGCTGGTAATCCGGCATCAATGAGATCCTCTGATTGTTTTTGGGAGGAGCAACCATTGAGGAAGACGAGCTTCAGGCTCTTTTGCTTAGCCAGAAAAGAAACCAGGCCTTCGCTATGGGCTGTGGATTGTTCGCCGGTAGCCGTCTCCAGTAGGAGTGAATAGCTTTCTGCGTGTCCGCCGTAATGAAAAATGGAAATACGATCGCGATAGGCACTGTTTTGAAAAATATCAAAAAGACGCTCTATTGTAGCATCCGGTTCTATCAGCACCTGACAGAGGCCATTTTCTTCCGCTTTCATCAAAGCATCGCGGATAGCATTACGCTCAGCCGTTAATCCTCGGAGGTAACCTGATCCGGAATCTCGTTTATCATTGGCAAAAGCCAGAAGTATTACAGGCGTCACGGAGTCAAAATAAGATAATTCTGTAAAACAAACCTGATTTTGCTCTGGATTCGCGGTCTCTCCATTGCATGCTCATTTATCACGGTGATGAAAAAAATCGCTTCGAATGTATCATTTGACTCTTGTTTTTCGCCGAAAATCACAATTTTCTGGCGATGCTTATCCCATCCCGAATAGGCAACATCAACACCTGCACACTAGCGTCATTGTGGAGCATCTCATTATACTGATGAATCACCTTAGCATCGACATTTTCCCGATCATAAACTACTTTTCCACTCCACAGGACATTGTCAGAAAGGATCAGGCCACCGGGACGCACACGGTCTATGACCATCTTGTAGTATTCTATATACTCCTGCTTATGCGCATCTATAAAGACCAAATCCCAGGTTTCTGGTCGGGTAGGGATGATCTTCAGTGCATCTCCTGAAAGACATTGTATTTTTTCAGCTAATCCGGAAAGTGCTAAATGCTTTTCAATTAAAAAGGATAATTCAGGGTTTGCTTCTATCGTCACGACTTTGCTTTCGGGAGAATCTTTTAGACCTCGTGCCAGGCATATCGATCCATAAGCCGTAAAAGTCCCGATTTCCAGAACATGCTTTGCTTGAACTAATGAGGTAAGCAGCGTTAGAAATGCACCCTGGATACGACCACTCAACATTTGAGGAGCGATAGTGTGGAGATGTGTAGATCGCTCTATTTCATGCAGGATGTCATCCTGTACATTACTGTATTGGTCAAGATAAGTTTGAATTTCTGTTGCGAACATAAATTGATTGCCATAAAGAATGAGAAATAACGGAAGCTAGAATGATTCCTGCCCCAATATAAAATGGTGTTGTGAGTTCTTTGCCATCATTAAGTAAAAATAATGCCATGATGATCCCATATAGCGGTTCCAGATTGATCACCATATTGGAATCGAAGGCAGTAACAGAACGAATTGCTCTTGCGGCCAGGACCCAGGCAATACATGTGCAGATCAATCCCAAAATCAGTAGGTAGATCAAGTCCTGTGTATTAGGCCAAAATGATTGCACCACAAAAAACTTATTTTCGACGATCAACCATACACTGATCGTTGCAAAGGCGCCAATCATTTGCATGAATGTCAAGTGATAAGGATCTATTTCCGTGATCCATTTTTTTTCAAGACTGGCAAATATGGCGGTTAGGAAGGCAGCTATCAGGCCTAATATAATTCCATACAATAAGGCCCCCTCAGCTTTCCCGGCAATCAAAGCAATGCCAGGTATCACCATTAACCCAAAGACAATTTCATGGGTCTTTCGTTTACGCCCGGTAATCATTGGTTCGATTAAGGCGGTGAAAATTGAGATGGTGCTAAAACATATTAGCGCCGTAGAAGCATTGGCGAGCTTGACAGATCCAAAAAAACACAACCAATGAATGGCGATAAGGGCCCCGAGGCCATAGACTTTCCTTTTGGTTTTTATCCAGTTTATATTCAGTTTACCGGTCACCAGGAAGAAGAATATCATCCCCAGGCTGGCGATGACCGTTCGCCACCATACCAAAACACTCGCGGACTGAGATATAAGATCTCCCAGAATCGCCGTGCCGGCAAGGAGCACAACTGCAATATGCAAATCGATGTAGGCACGTTTTAAACTCAACCCTTCCTATTCTTGTTATCTTTGCGCAATTATACACATTTACAGACGATCCATTTTTTTTTAATCAATTCCATTTTCCATGGCACTTCAAATTGGCGATAAAGCTCCAGCAATTTCATTATATTCTTCTGATAGAGAATTAGTTCACCTTTCTGATTATAAAGGGCGAAACGTCTTGTTGCTCTTTTTTCCTTTTGCCTTTACGAGTACGTGCACACAACAATTATGCTCGACACGTGATGACATGGATGTGTTTAATTCGTTAAATGCTGAGATATTCGGAATATCTGTAGATAGCCTCCATAGTTTGGCAAAATATAAAGAAGTGTATGACCTGAATTTTACAATGCTTTCTGATTTTAATAAAGTGACTATTCGGGCATATGATGCGGTTTACGAAGATTATAAATATGGAATGCACGGTGTAGGGAAAAGAGCTGCATTCGTAATCGATGGAGAAGGTATTATTCGGTATGCAGAAGTGTTGGAGGATTCCGGAAATATTCCGGATTATGAGGCGATTAAAAATGCAATTCGTACCTTGCAGCCAGCTTGAATATAGTCGATAATTTTGATCACGAAAATTTGCCACTAATGTTATACGAAAGCCATTCCAAAATTGAAGAAGATATCCTGGTTGAAGAACTCACCATAGATGGAGAGCGTTCGCAACTAATTGTCCTAAACGATGACCATAATACTTTTGATTGGGTCATTGAATGCCTGATGGATTTACTCCAACATACCAGCGAACAAGCTGAGCAATCCGCTTGGATAATTCATACAAAAGGAAGAGCAAGTGTTAAGATGGGTACGCTGCACGAATTGAAACCATTAAAAGATGGTCTTGTAGACAGAGGACTTAGTGCGATCATCGAACATGAAAAAGTGAATAGGTGATACCACACCAATGCCCGTATTCACTCTTGACGAAGCTTTAATATTTCCACATCCTGTATTGCGCGAACCTGACGGTCTGATGGCTGTCGGAGGCGACCTCTCTCCCGAACGATTACTATTAGCGTATAGCTGGGGTATCTTCCCTTGGTATCATGGCGATCAACCAATACTGTGGTGGTGGTTATCACCCAGATTGATGGTTAGACCTTCAAATGTACATGTCTCACGTTCGTTGAATCGCGTATTAAATCAAAAGCGATTTACTATTACCATGAATCAGGATTTTCCTGGCGTTATACACCATTGCCGGACGATAAAACGCAGTGGACAGGAAGATACGTGGATCATGCCGGAGATGGTAGACGCATATACCACGCTCCACAAGCAAGGTGATGCTTATTCTGTCGAAGTTTATGAAGAAGGTGAACTCGTGGGTGGGATGTATGGGATCGCCCTGGGAAAGATATTTTTTGGCGAAAGTATGTTTTCGAAAAAAGCCAATACCTCTAAAATTGCGTTCGTCTTTTTGGCGAATTTTCTGGCAAACAAAGGATTCGAATGGATTGATTGCCAACAGGACACACCGCATATGCGAAGCCTTGGCGGTGAATTAATTTCGGAAGAAGACGTCCTTTCTATCCTTCGCCAAAATCAAAAGCATATCAGGTAGAAAGAACTATCGCGCGCTATGGCTACTTGCGCTTTAATATAAGCCTGTAGCCAGCAATGGCATAGTCTAGAAAATTAGGTTTTTTGAATGGCTGAATGGAGAAAAAAATACCCATTTAACCACAAACCACTAAACGCTACCCACTACTCATCTACCCACCTAAACCTTCTTACTGGCTGAAAAACAATTTTGCGACTTTGCGAAAACTTTATTGGGCAGATGAGCCCTGAAGGGGCGTCTTGCCAGCGTTGGGGTTCAGCCCTAAGCGGCAGAATGGCAGAAGGCAAGATTCATTGGTTTTGGATGTTGTCCTGGAGTAGAGCCAGGAGTAATAGGGCAATGGAGAACGGAAATTAAAAAATACCCCACTAGACTCTACCCACTAAACACTACACATTTAAACAGTTAACCAGTAAAACCCCGACCAGCTCATTTTTCCGCTCGCCCGGTTGCTCATAATGCTATTGGGTTCGTAATCGGAAAAAAGGTAAACGAATCACAAGTATTGTGCTATTTATCCTGTAACACTAACATGGTGTTTACAACATTCTTTTTGGACACTACGGACAAAAAATATCCGGGAATTATCCCTTTTTGCTGAAGTGATCGATGATCAAACCTGCAAGTTCATTTCCAACATTAGCCTGTGCTTCTATTGTTGATCCGCCAACGTGAGGGGTAAGGGATATTTTCGGATGACTTAGGAGTTCTTGTCTTGGACTTGGCTCCCCAACAAATACATCGAGACCTGCTCCGCCAACCTGACCTGTAGCCAATCCTTCAAGTATTGCATCTTCGTCGAAGACCCCACCGCGCGCGGTATTGATAAGCAAGACACCTTTTTTAAGTTTACCAAGCTCTTCCTTTCCGATGAGTGGTTTATCTGCTTTAGGAATATGCACCGTGATGATATCTGATTTGCTCAATAAGTCAGCCATTGGTGACGTGTGTATAGTGACCGATACCGATGTTTTAAAACCAGGGAGATGAATTTCTAATTTTGCTTCTTTCACGATTGGATCTACTGCAATAACATGCATGCCTAAACACACACTCAGGCGCGCCACTTCCTGGCCAATACGGCCAAAACCAATAATGCCTATTGTCTTGCCAAGTACTTCATTCCCACTGCCACAAATCTTCTTCAGGGCCTTAAAATCCGTTTGACCCTTCGTGGGCATCTCTCGATTGGCAGTCTGAAAATGACGTATAAGCGTAAATGCATGACTGATGACAAGTTCCGCTACGGACCTGGAAGAGGCAGACGGCGTATTATAGACACCCAGTCCCTTTTCTCGAGCATATTCCACATCGATATTGTCCATGCCAACACCGCCACGCCCGATGACTTTTAACCTTGGGCATGAATCAATTAACGCTTTTCGGACTTGAGTAGCACTTCGCACTGTAATCGCATCAAAAGATTTCAATTCAGTTTCAAGCTCTTCTGCTGAAAAATGTTTCGTAACGACTTCGTAGCCTGCGGCTTCAAGTAATGATTTTCCAATATCATCAATGCCATCATTGGCTAAAATCCTGATCTGACTCATCGTGGAATAGAATTAAGTATTAAGCATAAGAATAAGCCGACAAAGAAAGGCAAATTCTGCAAGACAAAAGAAATGTTCGAATTACTCAGTTGATTCTTTCAGCTTTTTGATCTCCAGATCTTTTTCATAGATCGTGACCTTGAGTTCACGGATCTCTTCTTTTGCTTTTTGAAGTTCTTTTTCAAGATCATCAATTTTGTACGTGTCGGCTGACTCAGATGCGGAAGAAGGGGTCTTGGAAGAACCAATTGTATTGTGCCAAAAATCCTTTAAGATTTTCATGCCATCATCCCCTCTAAAATAAGCTGCTCCGAAATACACAGCTGGAACGAATAAGATGAGGAAAATGAAAAAACGGGCGCATCCGGTGACTTTATATTTGGGTCGCATAATTTTTTGTTTTTAATCTTACTTGAAATGTACAATCTTATTTCCCAATGAAGCTCAATTTATTAGATCGCAGCAGTTAGTTTTTCGATGAATCAATGAGATTTCAGAGGCATTGCTCGTTTCTTATGATATTCTTGACCAATCCTGTTTGTACTTGTACTCGTTTTGAAGAAATTGCCTGAGGTTGTAATGTTCCTTTAGTTGAAGCCCCGGATCCTTTTGTAATATATCTTCAGCGATTATTCTTGCTGTTTTTAAAATTGCCTGATCTTCCACAAGATTAGCAGCCTTAAAATCAAAAGCACCACTTTGTTTTGTGCCCGCGATATCTCCGGGGCCCCTCAATTTCAAATCAGCTTCTGCAATTTCAAACCCGTCATTTGTTCGACAAATCACCTCAAGTCTTTCCTTTGCTGTTTTCGATAATTTGTAGCTCGTCATTAATATGCAATACGATTGATCACCACCACGCCCAACTCGACCACGTAACTGATGCAATTGTGCCAATCCAAAGCGTTCCGCATTTTCAATTATCATCACTGTTGCATTAGGTACATTTACACCAACTTCAATCACGGTGGTGGACACCATGATTTGTGTTTTGTGCTCTTTAAAGCGTTCCATTTCTTCATTTTTCACACTCGCTTTCATCCTTCCGTGGACGACAGAGATTTGATATTCAGGTCTTGGAAATACTTCTAGCATCCGCTCATAACCATCTTGTAAATTTTCAAGATCAAGTTTTGCAGATTCTTCAATCAATGGAAATATAACATACACCTGATGGCCAAGTTTAATCTGCTCCCGTACAAATGAATTTACTTTTGAACGATGTGCTTCAGATCGCTGCGTAGTGACTACAGGCTTGCGACCCGGAGGCAATTCATCCAACACTGAAACTTCAAGATCACCGTAGATCGTTAGCGCAAGCGTTCTTGGTATCGGAGTGGCCGTCATGACCAGCACATGAGGTGGATGAATAGGTGATTTAGTCCACATCTGTGCTCGTTGCTCCACCCCAAATCGATGTTGTTCATCCGTGATCGCCAAACCAAGGTTTTGAAATTCAACCCATTCCTGAATGACAGCATGGGTGCCGAGCAGTATCGTTGTCTCTCCCGATTTTAATGACGCTAATATTTCTGCCCGAGGTGCTCCGGTTATACTACCGGACAAAAACGCAATCTTTATATTCAAACCGTCTAAAAGTTCACTTATAGATATGAAATGTTGTTGCGCAAGAACTTCTGTAGGGGCCATGAGTACAGACTGAAATCCATTGTCTGCGGCAAGTAGCATGCACATCAGGGCAACAATGGTTTTGCCACTGCCAACATCGCCTTGCAACAACCTATTCATTTGATGACCAACACCCATGTCCTGCCGGATTTCACGTATCACTCGTTTTTGAGCGTTCGTTAATGTAAACGGAAGATGATTGGAATAAAAGGTATTGAACAAGTCGCCGACTTCCCCAAAAACAAATCCCTTTATGGTTTCTTCCCGTTTAACTTTTGAGCGCAACAGGATGAGCTGTAAGAAAAAAAGTTCTTCAAACTTTAGCCGATTCTTTGCAGCGGTTAACTGCTCAGGGGAAGCGGGAAAATGGACTCTTTTAATAGCTTCATATCGGCTAAAGAAACGAAGCTTGGTGATGATTGTTTCCGGAAGATTTTCCGGCATTTCTTCTGGTCTTAATTGGCTCAGAAGTTGCTTTAGTATTTTTCTTCTGCCTTTGCTGTCCAAGCCGCGAAGGACGAGTTTCTCACTGCTTCGGTAGACAGGTTCGAGACCGGTTGCAATGGCCTTGTCTGCAGTTAGTTCTTCGATCTCGGGATGAACGATATTGAATTTTCCCCGATAGTCCTGTAGTTTCCCATAAATGAGATATGGCTTTCCGTGGACAATCCATTTTTCAATATCTTTTGCACGCTGGAACCACAAAATCTCGAGGGTTCCTGTACCATCTTCAAAGGTGGCGACCAGGCGCTTTTTATGACCACTTCCTTCAAGGTGCTTGTCGGTAAAAATTCCTTTTAATTGTACTGGTTCGGTTGCTGATTTGGCTTCGCGAATGGTTGAAATAGCGGATTTGTCAATGTACCTAAACGGAAGATCCCAGAGTAAATCGCCAACATTGTGGATGCTGAGTTCTTTGCGCAGTAATTCTCCTTTGGCAGGCCCTACACCCTTCAAGTACTCAATTGGCCGTTGTAATATTGGTTCCACTAATCGATAAAGCTATATTTCCAGAACTGGAAAGATAAGTACTCCAAAGGTATCAGGTATCGCAATGACACGGAAAGAGATCATATTTAATCTTACTTTTGAGGCAACCCGGTAAGGAAAAGGTAAATGCATGGAAACTAAGCGACAGAAACAAATCAATGAGCTATTGCGGCGCCAATTTAGTTTGGTGTTGATGGACGAAGGGGTTAATATTTTTGATAAAGCCATGGTAACGGTCACACGCGCTGTCGTTTCTCCGGATTTGCAGAATGCCAAAATATATGTTTCTGTTTTTAATACAGAGAATAAAGGGGAGGTAATGGCTTCAATGGATGAAAACTTGCATCACTTGCGGCACACCCTGGCAAAGCGTGTCGGAAAGCAATTGAGAAGAGTCCCTGAGCTGGCATTTTATCTTGATGAATCGCTTGATGAATATTTTCGGATGGAGAAAATATTATCAGATTTACGGGCTGACAATCAAATGGGAAAAGAAGAAGAAGAGTAAGATGCTTTTCAGGATTTCTTTTCGACACTTATTTTTTGAGCCAATTCATTTGGGATATTAATGGAGGCATTATTGACGATCAAAATCATATCTTCTCCAGTTGCTTTAATTTCAAATGTATCTCCGGGGCCAAGTCCCAAAGCCCAAAGTTTATAGGTAATCTCTGCGCCGGGTTGCCTTCTTGAAATAGTTCCGCCTTCTTTAATGTTCATTTTGTTCAGTGATAATTTAGCTCTGGTTCCGCTGCTTGGGATAGGGGAGCCATGCGGATCAAGTGCAGGATAGCCAAGTTGTTTGTCTACAGCATCCACTTGCGATGAGGTGAGCAGGTGCTCAAATTGCTCAGCTTCTTCGTGAATATGGTCGGCATTCATGCCCATTTCTTTTACAAGATAACTTTCCCAGAGCCTGTGGGCGCGTACTAAATCGTTTGCCTGTTTTCTTCCAGAATCAGTTAATTGAAAAGATGATTTACCAGTGGAGATCAGAAGTTGTTTTTTCTTCAAAGGGGCAATCATTCGGTTGACTTTTGCTCGTGAAGCAGCCATTTTTTCTACAAGCAAATCCATATCAATCGGGTTGCCTAAGGAGACTTTGAAAATGGCTTTAAGGACATCTTCGGTTTTAATTTTTTGTTCTTGCTTGTGCTGACGATACCATTTGGCAAGTAGGCCTTGATCAGGAGCCAGAAATGCAGTCAATAGATAAAAGGCAGTAGCGGTTACGGCGATGGATGGTCCGGGGGGCATTTCGTAAAACACGGATAATGCAAGGCCTGATATACTACTCAAAAAACCTATGATTCCTGATAAGACCAAAACTTGTGGGAGTCTTTTGGCTAGAAGAAGCGCAGTGGAAGCGGGTGTGATGAGCATGGCAACGACGAGAATGACACCAACGGTTTGCATTGCTGCAACTACGGAGAATGACAGTAAAAGCATTAGGTAATAATGCATCATTTTTACCGGAATGCCCATGGTAGAGGCTATGGTGGGTTGAAATGTGGAAGCAAATAAGTAGCGATAGAAAACCCCGATGCTTAGGATCACCACCATCATCACAGCACCTGTCATAATAAGGTCTTGATTGGACACCCCTAATACATTTCCAAAAAGAAAGTCTTTCAAATCCAAGTGTACCCCTGTTCTCGATATATGGGAAATACCAATAACGCCAATGGAGAAAAATGCTGTAAAAATAATGCCGATGACGGCGTCATTTTTAGTCTTTATATGTTGTTGGATCCAGGTGATTGCTATAGCAAATAAAATGCCTGCTATAACAGAACCAAAGAAGAACCCCATGGTATTGTATCCGAAAATGACAAATGCTGCCGCGACGCCGGGAAGAATGGCGTGGGAAAGGGCATCGCCGACTAAGGACATGTTGCGCAAAACGATAAAGGCCCCCAGCATGCCACAGGTAATACCCACCATCGTTGTGGCAATGAGTGCCCTGATGGCCCAGGGTTCCTGTAAAATATGCAATATATCCATGCAGCAAAGATATGTTTTAATTAATCAAAAAATAAATTTAGACTAATCTAAATTAGTTTTCTAATGCCAACTCAGCCAAAACCCCTTCTTTTAAGGCAAAATCGCAATAAAACAACTTAGAGGGTGGGAATTTCAAGGTGATATAACGAATCAGGGCAAAAGCGACTACTATATAATCCAGCCGCTCAGCAGGTATTTCCGGGATAGCCTGTCGCTCTGATAGGTCCGAAGCGATGACTTTATTGAGAGAATCCTGGAGTGGTCTTATATCAAGCTCTGACCAATTAGCCGAGGTATGGAGATGAGGTAATAGTGCTTCAATGACTTCAAACGAGCCACTTGAACCTATTAGATAGAATGAAGAAATAGAATTTAACGCCAGGCTTAAATCGTTCAACTGATCATCAAGATGAGCTTCCAGCGCGGTCACCTCACTGGCAGCTATTGGATCTGAGGCATGAAATAATTTATGTACTACAGATACACCAATTTTATAGCTGCCTTTGAAGGTGATGTCATCGTCCTTAAATAAAATAAACTCTACACTTCCACCTCCGATGTCCATGATCAGGCCAGGTTGTTCAAACAGAGGGAGCGCTGCTTTTGAGCCCGCTAGAATATAATCAGCCTCTTTTTGCCCATCGATGATGCTGATCTTAATTCCAGTAGCTTCCGAATATCTTTTAACGACATCATCTCCATTGGATGCTTCCCTTAATGCAGAAGTCCCAACAGCCTTTACTGTTTTGACCTCAAACAGGTCCAGCTTTTCAGCGAAGTCATGCATGGCCTGTAAGCCTCGGGCTTCACTTTCTAAATCAATAAAGCCAAGGCCTTTGGAAGCTAATTTCACATAGACCCTATGTTTGTGCAATGGGATTAAAACGTGCGCTTCATTGAGTTCACAAATAAGCAGATGAAAGGTGTTTGAACCTAAATCAATGACCGCTAAACGATCGCCTTTCATCCTCTCTTTTTTTCTACCTGACTGATTATATTATTGAAAAATTCCACTCCAGCCGGAGACATGGCATTAGCAGCTGCGGGTTTGTTGTCCTCCATAAAAAGCAGATAAATACATCCCGTATCCAGAAAGACATCTGCTTCTTTGATAATCGCTCCTTCTGCAATCCAGCTTAGACGAGCAATTGCCTTACATTGTCCTGTAATCTGCGGGGCTGCCGGAGAGACATAAAGGACAGTACTTTTTACGCTGGCAGGATCTTCCTGGTTGACACTAATGGGTAAATAGAAAAATATAATATCCACCTGATCAGCATCCGCATAAAGCTTGGAAATCGCTTCGTTCCCTAATGGAGGATAGGAGGGTGTAGTCACAACCTCTTTGGGCGCTTCATCCGCCTTTTGACCTGATTCAGACTTACAAGACCAGCATAACATTGTGGCCAGCGATAATACAACAATGAGTTTATAGGTAGAAGCCATAGTTTATTTGAAATAGTAATCTAAACGTAAGGTCATAAAGTACGTCAAAAGTCGTTGGGTATTCAAATTATGTTTTTCAGGACTAAGTAATGGCGTTATGCCTCGCGTATACCTTCCGGTAATACCAAAGCGAGGGCTAAATCGATAGTTGACACCAAGAAGCCATGAAACATCATTTTGATTAAAATAAGGCACCAGCAAATCCATAGACTGATCTGATGAATTAAAATAATCTACTGTTTTTGCATCAATTAATCGCCCATAACTGAACCCGCCATGCGCAGATGCTTTGTGATACCCTCCTTCTTCCTGCCACCAATCACCAATTGATATATAAAATGGGATCTCCACATACTGTAGCGTAATATTTATATCAGGATCGAAATCGTCATTAAAAAGGTTTGGACGACTTCCTCGCTCAGCGTACAAAAACTCAAGATTTAATTTAAGGGTTGATTTAAAATGGATAACAGTGTGGAATCCGGCGGTGAGTCCGATTTTATCATAACCTGCCAACAGATCACCGTCAATTTGCGAAGCATTCATCCCAGCCACGAGCGCGGCCGAAAATCTTTGTGTTTGCCCTTGTACGGAAAGCCCTGAAATCATTACCAGTGCAAGGATTAACCAAAGATATACCAAAGTTTTCTCTACTTTCATGCTCGTAATTTGCATCCTTAATTAATTAGAAATTGATTTCCCCGGGATTGTGTTTTACTTAATGCTTCATCAATTATGATCAAATATACCAAGCATAATCTCAAAAAATTGGAAGATGTCTTTCGGGAACTTAAGATTACCGTCCGCTATGAGAAAGGGAATTTTCAGTCCGGTTATTGTATTGTGACCGGTAAAAATATAGTAATTGTCAACAAATTCTTTGATGTGGAGGCAAGAATCAACATTTTACTGGAGATTTTAGAGAATGGTAACATAGATGTCGTGGATTTGTCAGAGGAATCCAAAGATTGGTATGCAAAATTAAGAAAATCACTTTTACAGCCTTCGTGACCATTCCACTTCAGATCACTTTATTGGGGACAGGTACTTCCCAGGGAATTCCGGTGATAGGTTGTCATTGCAAGGTATGTACCTCCTCCGATCAAAAAGACACACGACTTCGCTCATCAGCACATATTCAGGCAGGAGATAGTAGCCTTATTATTGACATAGGGCCTGATTTCAGAGCACAAATGCTGACGCATCAGATTGATGATGTCCATGCCGTGTTACTGACCCATGAGCATAATGACCATGTTTCCGGGCTCGATGATATTCGTCCAATTAATTTTCTTCGAAAAAGAGATATTCCGTTTTACAGCGGGGACAGGACACTTGGTGAGCTGGAACGACGCTTTTATTATGCATTTGATCCGACATATCATTATCCAGGGAGACCCAGAGTCCATAGCATCGCTATAAATTCGGGATCAGCATTTAGGGTTGGACAAGTAGCCATCGAGCCGATCTTAATTGACCATGGTGGGCTCGATATATTTGGCTTTAGAATTGGTGATCTGGCCTATATCACGGATGCCAAAACGATTCCGGAGGAGAGTATGACGAAATTGGAAGGTCTGGAGGTATTGATACTCAATGCGCTTCGCTTCAAACCACATGAAAGTCACCTCAATATTGAGGAGGCAATTGCCTTGTGTGGACTTCTAAAACCAAAGCAATGTTTTCTTACACACATAAGTCATGATATGGGATTGCATGCGGAGATTAATGAAATGCTTCCTCCTGCCATCCGTTTGGGGTATGATGGATTGACAGTTAAACTGAGCTGATGTCCTCTGTCAGACACTTATGCACCTGGTCCCGGGGAATGGAATAGCAAGGCTATGTTATATTTATCCTAATTTTCAGCCCTCGAGAGGATTTACAATCTTTAACCCGTAATTTGTTATTAATTAACAAACACCAAACGCCACTGCCATTTCGATGAAATTTGTCTGGAGATATTTTGCGTTAATGATTGGTCTTTGCCTTTCCGGGTCGGTTTTTGGGCAATACGCCACGCAGTATAGTCTATACATGCATGAGCGTTATGGTTTTAATCCTGCTTTTGGTGGAATGGAGAGAAGTTTGTCCGCCAGCCTTTTGTACAGATCACAATGGCAGGGGCTTGATGGAAACCCAGAAACAAGGATGATGAATGTACACATGCCTTTTTATTTGTGGCAAGGGGCTATTGGCTTTCAATTGGCCAATGAAACTTTAGGTGCTGAGCAGCAAACCTCCTTCATGCTATCGTATAACTATATATATGAATCTACCGCTGGTTTGATTTCTACAGGTATCCGAACAGGCATCTATCAAAAGTCTTTGGATGGGACCAAATTAAGATCCCCGGATGGAGACTATTCGAATTCAATCATAGATCACCACGATATTAATCTTCCAAACGGATTGGTTTCCGGTATTTCCCCTGTTGTAGAGGCCGGGGTCTATTTTGCAGGGGACTATTTTGAGGCGGGGGTGTCCATGACAGGGTTTTTCCCTGCCGGAGTCACGCTTGGGGACAACATTAATTATAATCCCAAACCAGGGTTTCATTTTTTTGGGGAGTATTTTATGGAATCTTTCAACCAGGTATCCTTATATCCCACAGTTTATGTCAAGACAGATATGACGCAACTACAGGCTGAAGTATCCCTGAGAGCTGACTGGATGAATAATGCAACGGCCAGTTTAGGGTACCGAGGATTTGGCAACAATAGCATCGATGCCGTGATTTTATCAGTTGGTGTTCGTTTGTCTCCAAAGTTCTTTTTACATTACGCCTATGATATTGGTTTGAGTAGTCTTCAAACAGCCAATGAAGGGACTCACGAAATATTAATTTCATATAATTTAGGAAAAAGAATAGGGGCAGGATTACCCCCCAGAATTATTTATAATCCCAGAAACTTATAGAAGTTTTTGGAAGATTATCACGCACGAATTTATCTTATGTTAATTCGTGTAATTGAAAGAGTGGGTTGAACTAATTGTAACTATTTTATTAAAGGATATTTACATATTATTATTTTGCACTATTTGTCATTTGATGGAATCAGATTTAAATTTCCCCAAAAGCATAATAATGTCAAATAATATATCGTTACAACCCTTGTTGGCATAAATTATGTTGTTTGGTGAAAGGATTTTAAAAAGATATGTGTTGGATATCATTTTCAAAAAACTATCTTTACACCTCTTTTTTAAGCTACTTAGAACAGCGAAACTTTTAATAAAAGGATGAGGAACAATTCAATCTCAGTATTGGCCATTATTTCAGTGGCCTTTCTATTCAGTGCTTGCGGTGCTGGAGAAACAGGTCAGTTAGTTGGTGTGATGGATCGCCCAAGCTACTCCGGTATCAATCCTTACGGTATGGAATACATCCGAAGCGGGACATTCCATATTGGTCAATCGGACCAGGATATCTACAATAGTTACATACAGCGCCCTTTGGCCGTATCGATTGTAGGTTTTTTTATGGATGATACCGAAATCACAAATAATGAGTATCGCCAATTTGTGACCTACGTCCGTGACTCCATTGCCCATGTGACGCTTGATCATTTCAAGGAAGACGACTATGGCAATCAAACCATTGATTGGGAATATGAGATCGACTGGGAAGATGAGATGTTGGAAGACATGTATTTCCAAGGCGATGATGTTTTTGCCGGACAGCGAGAAATAGATACGCGAGAGCTGGTCTATAAATATGAGTGGAAAGACTGGAAGAAAGCAGCGAGCCCAAGTTTCAAAGGAAAACGTACAGAAATTATTAATCGAGAAGAGGTAAGCATTTATCCGGATACTTTAGTCTGGATCAGGGATTTTGCCTATTCTTATAATGAACCATTTACCCGTAATTATTTCTGGCATCCAGCTTTTGATGATTATCCGGTGGTTGGTGTAAATTGGAAAATGTCAAAGGCCTTCTGTGCATGGCGAACTAATCTTTGGAATAACTTCCGTGGAGATGAGCCGAATACAGAAGAATTCAGATTACCTACAGAACATGAGTGGGAATATGCTGCTCGTGGAGGACATGATCTTGCCCCTTATCCATGGGGTGGATATGGTTTAAGAAATGCCAAGGGTTGTTTGTTGGCAAACTTCAAACCAGGAAGAGGAAACTACCCGGAAGATGGTGGACACTATACTGTGAAAGCAGATGCTTATTTCCCAAATGACTATGGTTTATACAATATGTCAGGAAATGCTTCAGAATGGACAGAGACTGCTTTCTTTGAAAATGCGCATTACATAGTACATGATAATAATCCGGACATTAAATACGATGCAAAAGAGGATGATCCTGCGGTATATAAGCGCAAGGTGATTCGCGGTGGATCTTGGAAAGATGTAGCGTACTACCTTCAGACAAGTACTCGTCACTGGGAGTATCAGGACACAACTAAATCATACATTGGATTCCGCTGCGCTTTGACTTTCCTTGGTAGAGCCATCGATGATACAAACTAATACAAACTAAAAGTTGACAAGTTTTATTCCCTATCCGATGTGATGGGTTGGACGACTGGTCAAA
Organism: Saprospiraceae bacterium; assembly: GCA_037968695.1. GTDB lineage: Bacteria > Bacteroidota > Bacteroidia > Chitinophagales > Saprospiraceae > Opimibacter. The sequence goes on along the minus strand of JBBKWA010000271.1, from coordinate 32,411 downwards.
ATAAATAATAATCAATTAACAAAACTTAAAATCAGTAAGAACACCAGGGCGTAAGTTTATTTACTTTCTGGATTTTAACTGAGATTTACTTAATCCATTTCTTAACTACAAACATCTCAACCAGCATGAACAAGATTATTAAATCTTCAGCATTCAAGTATTTTAAAAACTTCATTATTGGTGTTGGAGCGTCCGTTGTAATGATCGGCGCCCTAGGTAAGATTCTTAGTACTGATTGGGGTGACGCGATGATTACCATTGGCCTCAGCACAGAAGCCTTTATTTTCTTAATGTTAGGTCTAATTCCACCTGAGAAGGATTACTACTGGGATAAATTATACCCGGGATTAGACAAGTACAACAGCAATATTTCACCTTTATCCGCCGGAGAATTGGAATCAGATTCCCGACCAATTAATGGTGTGAAAGTGGAGAATCAACTCGGAGGTATGTTATCTGAGCTTCAGATCATGTCAAAGAGTATGAGTTCCCTCAAGGCATTGCAGGAAGTTGACTTTTCAAAGACTTCAGATCAAATCAAGTCTATGGGTAATTTCTATGACAGAATGAATGAGGCGATGAAAGAACTCAGCCACAGTGTGGAAGAGACAAAAGCATATCGTACACACATTACTGCTTTGAATGAAAATATTCAAGGTGTTAGTCAAATGTATCATGGAGTAATTGCTTCTAAAGATAAATTGGATGCAATGAACAATGCAATTGCACAACTCGGAAGTTCTGAAGCTGATGCTAAAGGCTATACAGATCAAATGGCTTCATTGAACAAAAACCTACGTTCGTTGAATGGCGTATACGGAAACGTATTGAACGCAATGACTGGTGGAAAAGGGTAATCCCTTCCAATGATTTTGAACTGATCTATTTATTAAAGAAAATTATTAATCCGATATGGCAATTCCAAAGGAACCCAGGCAGATAATGATCAATATCATGTACTTGGTATTGACAGCCCTGCTTGCCCTCAACGTTTCTGCAGAGATATTTAATGCATTTAAGGTTGTTGACAAGAGTATGGTTAAGAGTAATGAGGCACTTGCAGACGCAAATAGTAAGATGCCAGCTGCAATTTTAGCGGGTGCAAAAAAGAGAGATTCTTATGCGACTTATGCAGCACGCGTTGCTCCTACAACTCAGTACAGCAAAGAACTCTATGATTACATAGAGAATATTATTGATACCATGATCATTACTTCAGGTGGTTATTTAAAGGACAAGGAAACTGGCCTTCCCACAACTAAACTAAAAGGTGAAAAAGATAAGAGTTTAACTACAAGACTGCTTGTCGACAAAGGTTTAGGTGAACAACTGAAGGCTAAAATTCTTGAATACAAAGACAAATTTATCGGCCTTCTTGATTCCGCTGATGTAGCGACGTATTCTCATGATATAGCAATAGATATTGACGATACGACCTGGAAGACGCGAAAAAAGAAGAGTTGGTCAGAGATGAATTTTAGTCATATGCCTGTCCAAGCAGCACTTCCGATTCTTCGTAAGTTTCAGAATGATGTAAAGAATTCTGAAGCAACCATTCTTAATTACCTGGCAGGAAAAGTTGGTACGACAACTGATGTAGTTTTGGACAAATTTACAGTTGTATCCGCTGCGAAGAAGTCATATGTCATCAAAGGAGAAACCTATGAAGCTGACATTTTCTTAAGTGCTTTTGCTGGTGCTGATAGTAAAACAGGAATTACGATTACTGTTGATGGAAGAAGTATGCCAGTTGATGCAGAAGGCATAGCAAAATATAGTGCAAGTGCTAGTTCTGTTGGGTTGAGAAAGTATAACGCAACTATTACTATATTGAACCCTGTGACAGACTCTCTCTCAACTTATAAAAAGGAGTTTGAGTATGAAGTAGGAGAGCGTTCAGTGACTGTTTCTGCTGACAAAATGAACGTATTCTATATTGGTGTTGATAACCCGGTAACAGTTTCTGCTGCTGGTGTACCAAGTAACCAGGTAAACGTTGGCATGTCCGGAGCAGGTGAAGGAAAAATCGCGCGAAAGCCAGATGGTACCTTCAATGTGATAGTTGGACAAGCAACAAGAAGAGATGAGTATGCATATGTCAATGTATCAGCTCCTGGATTATCTGAGAAAAGAGAGTTTAGAGTAAAACCCATTCCGAATCCTGTTGCTAAGCTAAGTTCTTCAATGGGTGGAGTCATGAGTTCAGGCGAGTTCAAAGCGCAGCGTGGTCTTTTTGCTGTATTGGAGAATTTCGACTTTGATGCTAAATGTGAGATTCTAGGATATACTTTAGTTCGCGTACCTAGACGTCAGGATCCTCAAATGGAAACAAATCAAGGAGGATCATATAACGGTAATCCTAAGGAGTTGGTTCTTCAAGCCAAAGCTGGTGACACATATTACTTTGAAAATGTAAAGGCTAAATGCCCTGGTGATCGCGCGGGTCGTGATATCAACCAACTTGTTTTTAAAATTAATTAATAATCAACATGAAGTCATTATTTGTTTACATGGCAGGTTTACTTTTCGTCCTTGCTCCCGTGGTGATCTCGGCGCAACAGGCTGAAAGTATCATCACTGAGTCCAGCGACCCTGTAGAAGATGTATATATCGATGACGTGGTCAGACGTACTATGATATTTGAAAACAGGGTACTTCCATACGAACCACTGCGTGAAGCGGATATTCCATGGGAGCGCAGAATGTGGCGTATCATTGATGTCAGAGAAAAGATAAACCTTCCTTTTGTCAACCCACTCATGCCTTTCTTTACCATTATTGCAGAAGGTGCAAAGTCTGGTGAGATTAAAGTATTTAAAGACGAACTCTTTAGAGAAATGATGTCTCCGGATGAAGTGATGGATAAATTGGTGATAACGGATACAAGCCTTATTTACAATCCTGATACCTATGAAGATGAGGTCGTGATTGTAAACTCTCCTGTCAATCCTGAAGAAATTCAGAAATACAGAGTAAAGGAGATGTGGTTCTTTGACGAAGAGGCTTCAAGAATGGGCGTCCGAATATTAGGAATCGCACCAATCAAGGACTATATCGATGAAAACACCGGTGAGTTCAAATATGCCATCCCAATGTTTTGGGTTTATTATCCCGAAGCAAGAGAAGCACTTTCCCGTTATCAAGTATTTACAGAAGGAAACGATGCTGCTCCCGGTACATGGTATGACCTTTTTGAGCAAAGAAGATTTTCAAGTTACATCTATAAGCAATCTAACGTGCTTGATTTAAGACTTGAAGATATCTACAATGGATGGGACGATGGCGTAAGCCGCCTAATGGAATCAGACCGTATTAAAATGGAGTTGTTCAATTGGGAACATGATCTTTGGACTTATTAAGCAAGACTTAGAAATAACAAAATGCAACCCTTGTCTGGAATCAGGCAAGGGTTTTTTAATGCTTCTATACCAGCGGTCTCAATTCTTACACAATACGTTTAGTGGCCTTTTTGCACTTCCATTCCCACAACATAAAAGCGCCAAGCAATAGATACTCCGTAGCAATCAACCAATAGTTTTCCGAATATCCTCCGGCATCATAATGACTGTAACTAAGTACAATCAGATAAGTCCAAACGACCGGATAGGAATGTTTGCTTAGAACACTTAGGACAAGTAATATGCCAATGTACCAGGGATGAATAGTCGTACTGAATAAAAAGAAAAGGGTCAATAGAAATAGCATCGCACTTGCCCAATCCAATGAAGCGGTACGCAAGTATTTTGTCCAAATCACCAAAGCACCAAAAAGGAAGCCTACAGCCATCGCCGGTCCTAAAATGGCAATTGTATTATAACCTTTCAAAAGATAGCCAAGAGAACGTACCAGATAGTACACGCTGGCGTTAAACTCAAAAGATTGAAACCATAAGTTGATGCTTTTTAACCAACCAGTATGAATACCAAAGGAGAACCATAAGATGATCAGACTAATGACCACCGTAAGTATCGAAAAAATACTAATCTTCTTCCAATAAAGATGTTTAGGCATAAAGGGAAGAAGCATTACCGTCAGGAATTTGGATAGAATAGAGAATGCCATTGCGCCAACACTTCCTAACAAACTTTTCTCCTCGGTGAGGATGATGGCCCACAACAAACTGGCGATCATAATGCCATCCATATGCAAATTACCCATGAATTCAAGAATAATAAGAGGGTTGAGCGCAAATATCAAAACCCGGTCTGCTGACAAGTTTCTTTTGATGAGCAGTTTGTAGAGAAGGTAAACGATAGCCATATCAGCCGCCAATAGAATTCCTTTATAGCAGATAACATTCGCTATCAGATTGGGTCCGCAAACATAATAGGAAAGACCAAATAGCCATTGTGCTACAGGAGGATAGACACTATAGTAGGGCTTGCTGTTTAAGGCTTCATATAATCCTTGCTGAATGCTGATGATATTTGGATGGGTAGCAAGAAAGTCTGGGGTATAAGCCATCGGATGAATTCCTTCATTGATCAACATACCATCCCATATAAATCTGAAATAGTCATCAGAAAGCAACGGGTCGAAAAAGAAAGATACCAGTCGAGCTATCAAAGCGAGTGACAATCCTAATCTTAGGGTAATGCTTTTTTTTCCAAATACAAGCCAGACATAACATCCAAAAGCAAGGGAATAAGAGAACCAAAGTAAATGGAAGTTCGATCTGCTGATCTGTTGTACCCAGATCATGATGACCAGCCATAATATGCCTGAGAGGATATGCTTAAGGTTCACTTGCGATAGTGATGTTGGATAGTAAAGATGAATATACTTCCAAAACCAATGACAAGCATAAGATGATAAATCAAAAATGAATAATCTTGTGACAAGATTCCGGCAATGACGGCAGAGAGAAAATACACAGCAATAAGCCCCTCAATCCAGGATGCGCCTGATCGATTATTTCCTTTTTTATACGTGGTGTTTAACGCAGTACCTTGACTTTGGATATTGAATTTTGGTGTTCGTATAAAGGCACTCTTTTTACCTCTGTATCCTTCTAAAATAGCTTTACTTGTATGGTACGAAAGACCCATGGAGAGAGAAAGAAAAACTGGAAACATAATTGCAAAATGAAGTAAACGCGATAAGGTTGATTTTCCCTTCCATGTCGTATCACTATTTCCAATAAAGTAAACAAAAGCCAATAGCATTACACTGAAGATAAAAGGCCAAAAGAATCTTAGGTTTAAACCAATAACGGGATACAAAAAGAAAACCGGCACACTTAAAATTGCTACAGCAAATACGATTAAAAAAATGGTACTTGATAAAAGGTGGATGTAGGCATGCAATTTTTTCCCAAAAGGCATTTGTGCGTTAGCGATCATCGGTAATAATTTTCGGGCATTTTCTGCACCTCCTTTCATCCATCGGAATTGTTGTGATCTAAGCCCATCCATTTCTATCGGAAGTTCTGCCGGGGATACGATGTCCTGACAATAATTAATTTTCCACCCTTTTAGTTGGGCACGGTAGGAGAGATCGAGATCTTCTGTTAACGTATCATCTTCCCAGCCTCCGGCATCTTCAATTGCTTCTTTTCGCCAGACACCTGCTGTCCCATTGAACTGAAGGAAATATCTGCCCGCTTGACGTCCGGATTGTTCAATGCTAAAATGTACATTAAGCTGGAAAGCCTGAAGCCGGGTAAGAATCGAATAATCCTCATTGAGATGTCCCCACCTCGTCTGAACAACACCAACATGTTGGTCGGAAAAGTAGGGCATCGTGCGCTGAAGGAAATCACTTTTTGGCAAAAAATCTGCATCAAAGATGGCAATCATTTTTCCTGTTGCTGAGACAAGCCCATTTTGCAGCGCGCCGGCCTTATAACCTTTTCGGTTATGACGATAGATGAGTTGAATATCCACGCCTTGCGATTTGTAATACGCTACTTTCTGCGCACAAATTGCGCTAGTCTCGTCCGTTGAATCATCGAGGACTTGTATTTGTAATTTATCGGCGGGGTAGTCCAGTTGCACTATTTGATCGATGAGCCTGTCGATGACCATCGGTTCATTATATATTGGCAATTGAACCGTGACCGAAGGAATTTCGCTATTTGGGATTGAAGAAATAGCATTGGATGGCGTCTTCGTTTTATTAAATAAATACTTTATCAAAAGTTGGCCTTGGATCATGCAATAAAGCAGGATCAGGAGTAAAGCGAAGAAGTAAAACACAATAATCAGAAAAACAACAATCTTCAGTACGGCCATCTAAACTGATTTTATAATCGTCCATAAAATCTTGTATCCCGCCATGATAGAGCCTTTGACCGTACCACTAATCTTAGATTTGCCAATCCGCTTTCTGTAGGACACTGGTACTTCAGTACAAGATAGCTTGCGTTTGAGTGCTTTTACCTGCATTTCTACAGTCCACCCATAAGTTTTATCCTGCATATCCAATTGAAGTAACTTGTGCCAGCGAATAGCCCTAAAAGGCCCTAAATCAGTAAAGGAATGGCCCCAAAATAGCTTGATAAGCCTTGTCGCCAGCCAATTGCCAAATCGTTGGGGAACAGTAAGGGAACCAGGATCAGCTTTGCCTGTAACCCTTGATCCAATGACCAAATCAATATCTCCAAGTAGAGGTGCTATCAACGCTGGAATCTCTTCAGGATAGTCTGAGTAATCTCCATCCATAAAAACAACTACTGCAGGCCATTGATCTGAAGGTTGCTGCTGAATATACTTTATACCGGCAAGACAGGCGCGACCATACCCCTGCATTGGCTCAAAGACAACTTTAGCACCTTCAGCTTCAGCCTGAATAGCCGTGTCATCCGTTGAATTGTTATCACACACGATGATATCTCTGATATATTCCTTTGGAATATCCTGAATGACCTTTCCTATTGCCTTTCCTTCATTATAGGCTGGAATAATTAGGTCAATGGGAAAGGAGGAGTGAATATATTTCATGCGCTTATGTAAATGTAACCTATATGCTGATGTGAATGAAGCAACCATTTATTGAACTAGAAAGAATTGTCTTTAAATAAGATTTTGGTTTATAATGACGTTTAAAAGCATTGGCGTAATTTCGCAGGCAATCTGTAGGGACTGCGGCTTAAATCTGGAGCACTAAATTATTTTTGTGAAAAATAGCAATAACGATAAGCTAAGGGTACGTGTTAAAGCTGGAGGAAGACAAGTAATTATTGCTTTCGTCATGTTATGTTTATTCTCCTCCTTTTTTCTCAGTGCTTGCTACAAAGAGAAATTTACAACGGATCGTGGGGACATGTTAACCTTTTCTCAGGATACGCTGACGTTTGATACAGTGTTTACACAAATCAGTACGGTCACGAGATATTTCAAAGTGTATAATCCGAATAAATTATCAGTTCGGATTGATCAGATTTCACTAACCGGTGCTAACGCTTCTTTTTTTACTTTGAATGCAGATGGGTATACCGGAGAGATCATACGCGATGTTGAAATATTGCCGAAGGACAGCATTTATATTTTTGCTGAAGCAACGATAGATCCGGATAAGCCTGTTTCAGTGAGTCCCTATGTAATCGAAGCCGAAGCAGTATTTAATTATAATGGGAATAACCAAACGGTGAAACTCATAGCCTGGGGACAGAATGCGAATTATATTCCGGGGCCGAATACACCAAATCGAATCTCCCTCCTCACGTGTGATCTGGGAGAGGAAATCTGGGATGATCCCAAACCGTATGTATTATACGGCACCTTGCTGATCGATTCCTGTACACTTGTTTTGCCAGCAGGCACCAAATTGTATGTGCATGGCGGGATAGCAAATAATCAAATTGGGATCTATAATGAAGGGTTGATTTACACATATCCGGATGGGCGAATAGAGGTAAGGGGCACTGTGAATGAACCGGTGCTCATCCGCGATGATAGAATCGAACCTGATCATGTTGGTGAATGGGCTGGCATTCGTTTAGGGCCTGAGAGTGGACCACATAAATTTAGTCACATGCGGTTGAGTAGTGCGCTAGCAGGGATTACCTGTGATAGCGCTGGCGTAGTGGAACTTGATCACTGTAGTATAGTTAATACGAACGGCCCGGGTTTCTTTGCTCGTCATGCAACGGCCAAAATTTCGAATTGCCTTTTTTATGGTAATGGAAGCCAGGCGGTAGCCCTTACGTATGGTGGTGATTATGAAATTGCCTACAGCACCCTTGCAAGTTTTGGGAATGATGGCGAAGCTTTATTGATGAATGATTTTTATTGTCGTGACGCACTTTGCCAGGAAGGGCTTTTTTTAAATCAGTTTACCGGAAGAATATACAACAGCTTACTTGTTGGTTCGTCATCAGATGAAGTTTGGATGGTTGATGCGGGTACGCCTGATCAGGGATTGCTCAATGTTCAGATGTACAATACCATGGTCGTGGTAAATGAATTGTTGGATGCTGACAATTTCCCTGACTTCTTTGAATCGATATGTATAGATTGTTATGAGTATAGTTTTGGCGATACATTATTTGTGGATCTATTTCGCGATGATTATCATCTTGACACCAATTCAGTAGCTGAAAAACTGGCGATTCCTTTGCCATCTTACCTTGATGATTTTGACGGTCATCTAAGAGATTTATTTTTACCCGATATAGGATGTTATGAATTTCAGTAGGAGTTAAATTTGGGTTCCTATTTGGTCACTTCTTTTTTTTGCCTGGAATTTATTCTAAACTTGTCAACAGTAGAAAGCAGGATAATACCGATGATAAAAAAAAGACCCAATGAAAGCACGCTATAACGCATACTTCCTGTAATAGAATTGACGAGGCCGAAAATAAATGTACCGGATACGATAGCCACCTTTGAGAGCACATCAAGAAAGCTAAAGAAAGACGTAGTATCTTTTACTTCACCTTCCAGCAACTTAGCATAAGTTGATCTTGACAAGGATTGAATACCTCCCAGGACCATTCCAACCATTGCGGCGATAAGAAAGAACTCCCATTTTTGAGTCGTTAAATATGCACCGATACATATAAGCACCCATATAAAAAGCTGTATCAGCAGACTAAACTTATTTCCCTTTATTTTCGATAAACGGGCAAAGGATAATGCGCCCGGAACAGCGACCAGTTGCAAGACAAGAATCGTTGCGATTAATTCGAAATCTCTAAAACCTAATTCTCCTGCAGCAAAAATAGACGCCAGGTAGATGACGGTATGGACGCCAGCAATGTAGAAAAAATAGGAGGCAAGAAATCTTTTGATGTCTTTGTCATGTTTAATCATTCCCCATACACCCATGAGTTCTTTCCATCCTTTCATCAGCAGGTTTTCAGTATGCACAACAGGAACATCCGGGGGTAGTCTTCGGAATGTAATCTGAGCGAATCCAAACCACCATAAACCAACCAAAACAAATGATATACGGGAGGGTAATGTGGGACTGGTGATATTGAACCATTCTGGTTTTTGGATGATTAACAGACAAAAAACCAGTAGGATAACACTGCCAATGTACCCGTAGGCATACCCTTGCGCACTAACACTGTCGAATTTGTCCTCCGTAGCGATCAGTGGAAGATAAGAATCGTAAAAAACCAATCCGCCGGCTGCACCTATGGTTCCCAACATAAAGGCGGCAGTTCCGATCCACATGGTTTCCGGACTATGAAAAAAGAATAGCGAAATACAGCCTAGGACACCTACAAAAGTGAATGATTTAAGGAAATACATTCGTCTTCCTGTATAGTCCGCGATGCCAGACAAAAGCGGTGAAAGGAAAGCTATAAGAATATATACGGCTGAAACAGAAAAGGAATATAGTGCAGTATTAGACATCGTTCCGCCAAAGACTGAAACTTCGTCAGGTGTCACATGTGAAAAGTAGATTGGAAAGATGGCTGTCGAAATAACAAGGTAATAAGCAGAGTTGGCCCAATCAAAGAAAGCCCATCCTTGAATTGTTTTTTTGTTGTTCAGTTGCATAAAGTGAAGTTACCGTTATATCTCATTTATTCTTTTATCTAAGGGAAGGCTTGGTCCGTCTTCTCCACGATTATGAAATGATTGATGATGTTTTCCTATCTTCCGTTCGAATGAAAATATTGATTTTAAGCAGAAGCCCGGAGCTCTATTCTACACACAGTCTGGTGACTGCTACAAGGAAGCGGCATCATGCCGTTAGGGTAGTGGATCACCTGCAGTGTAACCTGTCTATCCTTGGGGGTCGCCTTGGTGTTCGATATCAGGGTGAGTTTTTAGGACGGCCTGATGCAGTGATTCCCAGAATAGGATCTTCGGTTACAAGCTATGGGGCTGCGGTGGTTCGCCAATTCGAATTGATGGGGGTGTTTAGTGTGGTGACCACGGAAGCTTTGCTGAGATCAAGAGATAAGCGTACGGCTCTACAGTATCTGGCGGCTAATGGTATTCCGGTGCCGGATAGCGTGTTTACAGCTATGCCCGAAAATGTTGATTCTGCCATTCGTATACTTGGCAACTCTTTTCCGATGATACTTAAAACTTTGCAAAGTACGCAGGGGGAGGGTGTGCTCCTGGGGGAGAACAGAGCAAGCGTACAATCGCTCGCATCTTCTTTTTTGAGATTGAAGGAGCAAATCCTACTTCAACGTTTTGTACGTGAATCCAATGGTAAGGATATTCGTGTATTTGTGGTTGGGGAAGAGGTCGTCGCAACGATAGAAAGAAGTGCACAACCGGGTGAATTCAGGTCCAACCTGCATCGCGGCGCAGATGCTCGTAAAATTAATATAACAGAAGAGGAAAGGGATATAGCCATTAGAGCGGCCATGTTGATGGGATTAAAAGTGGCCGGAGTGGATTTACTGCGATCTGAATTAGGGCCGCAAGTATTGGAGGTGAATGCTTCACCTGGTTTGGAAGGGATAGAGAAAGCGACGAAAGTGGATATTGCCGGACACATTATTAATCTAATTGAAAACAATGCTCGATCAAACACTTTATAGTGAATTCAGGAAAATTGAATTAAGTGGACGCGAAATTTTACCGGGTGAATTTTCACAAGTAAATTTTAATGTTGGGAATTTGCCAACAGGAAATCATGTTTCTATTCAGATGGAAGTGCACCGTAGTGTGCATCCCGGGCCACATGTATTAATCATCGGTGGTGTGCATGGCGATGAAATTAATGGCGTTGAAATTGTTAGAAGAACAATTGCTACTAAAATGTTTAAAGAGCTTATAGCAGGCACCGTAATTGTTGTTCCGCTATTAAATGTTTTTGGGTTCATAAACTTTAGCCGCGAAGTGCCTGACGGAAAAGATGTGAACAGAAGTTTTCCCGGGTCCATGTCAGGGAGTCTTGCTTCCAGAGTGGCAAGGATCGTCACTAAAAATCTCATTCCGCAAGTCGATGTGATTATAGATTGTCATGCAGGAGGAAAAGGGCGGTATAATTATCCTCAGGTGCGTGTTTCTAAAGGAGATAAAATAAGCTTAGCACTTGCTAAAGCATTTAACCCACCTTTTATTATTCAAAAAGGTGTGTTAAGAGGATCCCTTAGGAAAATTGCGAAAGAGAATAACAAACTATGTCTGGTGTATGAAGGGGGTGAAGCGCTGCGCCTCGACAGCTATCCAATTGCTAAAGGCGTTTCAGGTATTGAAAAGACATTGCAGTTTTTGAGTATGTTAGCAGGTAAACCTGCATGGAATGGTAATGCTGTAGATATTCAGCACACATCATGGGTCAGAGCTCCAAAAGCGGGATTGTTTATTTGGTCCGAATGTTCCGGAGCACGCGTTAAGAAAGGGGATGAATTAGGTAAGCTATTTGATCCATATGGGACCGAAAATGTTCCTGTTTTCGCTTCTATAGATGGTTACATTCTTGGACATACAAATGCCCCCTTAGTCAATCGGGGAGATGCATTGTTTCATCTTGGCAACTAAGTTATAGGCATGATAAATCATATACTTTAATATATTTTATGCTTTCAGCAGGTGGTCTGCAAATCATCTAATGTATCTTTGTGTCTAAAGAATGAATAAACCTACTAGCATACTTCTCTTTTTACTTTTCTTTCTTTTAGGATCGATAGGCTGTAAGAATAGTCCTGCGGCTGATGCACATGCAGGTCAGGAATCGACTGGTACTGAATTCAATGGAGGCGATAAAGGCTTTGCTGACGAAGCAGAGCGATACGAAAGTGCTGATCGGGTCATTTGGCAAAAGCCAGACCTTGTAGTACATCAGTTAGGTGAGGTGGAAGGCAAAGTAGTCGCAGACCTTGGCGCCGGGACAGGTTATTTTAGCAGGCGGATTGCGTATAAAGGGGCTAAGGTCATCGCTATTGATATTGACCCGAAGGCTATCCAATGGATGGAGGAGCAGAAAGCTAAGTTTCCTATTGAACTACAGGACAGGCTGATTATTCGCCTGGCGGAACCAGATGATCCTAAACTGAACAACAGCGAGGTAGATATTGTATTGTTAGTGAATACTTATACATATATAGAAAACCGGGTAGCTTATTTTTCCAAACTGATGAAGGCTATTCGGCCAGGTGGGAGTATCATCATTATTGATTTTAAAAAGAAGTCAACACCTTTTGGGCCACCTTTGAAAGAGCGAATTGATATCTCAGAAATCACAAGCGAACTTCAGCAGGCAGGGTATAGCATGGAAGTGGTTGATGAAACCTCACTTGAGTATCAATATATCATCAAGGCGCGGCGATCCTAATACATTTAACTTTTATCATCTGGCAATTAACTCCTCTCTTCCCGGGCCTGTAGAAACGAATGAGATCGGCAGTCCAAGTTGATTTTCGATATACGTCAGGAAATTTTTAACAGCCTGAGGCAATCCATCATAGTGGGTTGTATTGATTTCTTCGAGCCAACCTTCATGGATGCTATGCACAACACCTTGAAGACCCTCCTGGATATCAAACGGCAGTTGATCCGTGACCGTATCATTCACTTTATATTGTTCTGCGATAGAAAGTGTTTCAAATGCATTCAGCACATCAAGTTTGGTGATCGCCAAATGTGTCGTACCCGTTATCATTGTAGCGTATTTCAATTGGGGGAGATCAAGCCATCCACACCGGCGCGGTCTGCCCGTGGTGCTACCAAATTCATTGCCTGCTTTACGGAGTCTTTCTCCTTCTTCATTCAATAGTTCAGAAGGAAAAGGGCCGGAGCCAACTCTTGTACAGTATGCTTTGGTGACCCCTAAGACTTTTCTTATGGCACTTGGCGGTATACCAAGGCCATTGCACACCCCTGAAGAAATAGTATTTGATGAAGTCACAAAAGGGTAAGTGCCAAAATCTATATCGAGCATCATGCCCTGGGCGCCTTCGGCCAATATCGAATCGCCTGCTTTAAGTCGTTCATTGACAAAGTATTCTGCATCTATTAAGTGTAATGTTCTGACTTGCTCTATGGCAGCAAACCAATTTTCTTCTTCTGGTTGTAAATCAAAATCAACTTGTGGATACAGCTTTAAAAGGTGAAGGTGTTTCTCCTTAAGCAATTGATATTTTTCATCAAAATTAGCACTTAGGATATCGCCAATACGCAATCCGTTCCTTCCGGTTTTGTCCATATAGCAAGGGCCTATTCCTCTTAGTGTGGAGCCAATCTTTTTCGCTCCTTTAGAGGCTTCTGAAGCCATATCCAGCAATTTGTGCGTAGGGAGAATAAGATGTGCTTTTCTACTTATGCTAAGTCGGCTTCGAACCTCATTTCCTCCTGATTCAAGGCCATGTATTTCCTTCATCAGAGTAATGGGATCAATCACCACACCATTGCCAATCACATTCATAAGGTGATCGTGAAATATTCCGGAAGGAATGGTATGGAGTACCGTTTTCTTGCCGTCAATCCAAAGTGTGTGGCCGGCATTAGGACCACCCTGGAACCTTCCGACAATCTGGTATTTATTTGCGAGGTAATCAACAATTTTACCTTTTCCTTCATCTCCCCATTGGAGTCCCAACAATACATCTACAGCCATTAGTTGAAATCAGAATAACATAGGGTACACGGCCCTAAGAGGCAAATATAAGGAACAAGCTGAAGCTAATTTATTCTGATTGCTTTTTACAGCCATCTTTACAACGACCATAAAGGTTTAAATCATGATAAAGTACCTTGAAATTCAACAAATCCCCCATAGTTGACTTGATTTGCTGGATTCTCGGGTCGCAAAACTCGATGACTTTTCCACAATCAACACAGATTAAGTGGTCGTGTTGCTTGAATCCATAGGACTTTTCGTATTGCGTTAGATTTTTTCCAAATTGGTGTTTTGTGATCAGGTCACAATTCACTAAGAGTTCAAGCGTATTGTATACGGTAGCACGACTTACTCTATAGTTAGAGTTTTTCATATGGATGTAGAGCGCTTCTGCATCAAAATGATCCGATCGGCTATATATTTCTTCCAGGATCGCATAGCGTTCTGGGGTTCGGCGGAGATTGTATTCCCCCAGATGTTTAGAGAATATGTCTTTTACTTCTTCAAATGATACTTTGCCTACAATTGGTACAGGCGTAGATGAAATACTCATTATTTTAATTTTCGCGATAGACTGATGAAATACCTTCTAACGTCTTCAATGAACGAATAACCATATTTAACTGGTTTTTGTTGCTAACCACTAGACTTAGCTTTCCTTCAAAATAGCCTTCCTTACCTTCAATACTCAAAGAACGAATATTTATCCCCAATCCGGAGCTAATTTTATTTGTGACCAGTTCAATAACCCCCGGTCCGCTATCTACCCCGGTAATTTTCAGGTTTACGATAGATTTTACATTTCCGGTGGTTACCCATTCTGCTTTTTGTACACGGTATCCATAACTCGCCATAAGGTGCGTTGCATTTGGACAACTACTGCGATGAATTTTTATTCCTGCACTCGCCGTCACGTAGGCAAAGATGTCATCACCTATCACCGGATTACAGCATGAAGCTAAAGCATATTTGTATTGAGATGCATCAACACCATCTATACTTATTCTGGGTTGAATGATTTCATTTCCACCTGATGCGTAGGTGAAAGATTCCGTATCTGTAACTGCTGTGCGTTGCGGTTGCCTGGTAGGGAAGATGATTTTTCCTCCTTCGGCAGAAAGCGTTTTTAGTTTACTTATCTCAAAATGCTCTATAGCAATATCATAATAAAAGTCAAGTCTGGAATTATACCCGAAGTGACGAGCCAGTTGATCCACATTTTCTTCCAGGTCAGCTTTCATGCCCCGAAGCTTGCGTTCCAACTTTGCCATCCCATCCTCGGATTGTAGTTTTTTGGATTCTTTAAGTGCTGTTCTGATTTTTGCTCTTGCTTTGCCGGTCACGGTCATGCGGAGCCATTCCTCATTGGGCTTCTGATTTTTATTGGTAATGACTTCCACCTGATCTCCATTCTGCAACTTGTACCCCATAGGGACAAGCTTATTGTTGATCTTAATGGCACTGGAATGCGTGCCTACATCAGAGTGAATGGCAAACGCGAAATCAAGTGCTGTGGCCCCTTTAGGCATCACTTTGAGGTCTCCCTTCGGCGTGAAGACATAGAGTTCTTCGGCATAGAGGTTAGTGCGAAAATCACTAATAAACTCTAACGCATCCTTATGGGTCTCATCCAACATCTCGCGAATGTTGTCAAGCCAGTTTTCATAGATATATTGTTGGGTATTGACATTCTTATATTTCCAGTGAGCAGCAAATCCACGTTCGGCAATTTCATCCATCCGTTGCGTTCTAATTTGAATCTCTACGAATCGCCCTTTAGGACCGATGACCGTAGTGTGGAGGGATTCATACCCGTTAGATTTAGGCGTCGTAATCCAATCTTTCAATCGCTCGGGAATTGGTTTATGGATTTCCGTAAGAATACTGTAGACTAGCCAGCAAGTTGATTTTTCTTTTTCAGGCGGGACGTCTAAAATAATCCGGATGGCAAATAAATCATAAACCTCCTCAAATGGAATCTGCTTCTTTTTAAGCTTGTTATTAATGGAAGCAATTGACTTTGATCTTCCAACAATTTTATAATCAAAATTAAGTTCTGATAATTGTTCTTTTAATGGTTTAATAAATTCACGGATATAACGTTTTCTTTGTTGGTCTCCTATAGATAGCTTTTGTTCTATTTCGTCATAGGTGGCAGGCTCCTGAATTTTAAGAATGATATCCTGAAATTCTGATTTGATATTATATAACCCAAGTCGATGCGCCAGGGGGGAGTATATGTAATCGGTTTCCGCAGCAATGCTCAATTGTTTATGTTTTGGCATAGGGCTGATCGTCCGCATATTATGCAGTCTGTCCGCAATTTTTATAAGGACAACGCGCACATCATGTACGAGCGTTGAAAGAACTTTCTTAAAGTTTTCAGCTTGTTGGGAAGGGGAATTATAAAGACCATCCAGTTTTGTAAGACCATCAACGATGTTGCTGATTTTTATGCCAAATTCTGCTTTTATATCCTCAATCGTTACATCAGTATCTTCTACTATATCGTGAAGTATAGCGCATATAGCTGCAGTTGGGCCAAGTCCAATCTCCTGAACACATATTCTGGCTACTTCGATCGGATGGTAAAAATAAGGATCTCCGCTCTTACGGCGTTGTCTGGAATGAGCTTCCAGACCCATTTCAAATGCTTTTTTTAGATTTTTTTTGTCTGCTTCATCCAAAGGGGCTGGCAATGCCTTCATCAGCCTGCGAAAGTCACGCTGCAGGGCCAATTGCTCTGGTTCGGTTAGGCCTGTGGCTATATGTGGCATACGTACACAAGTTAATAACAAAACCATACCAAGTTAGTTATCCGGTCAGAATCAGAAAGATCAATTCAAGATTCTGACAAATGACATCATAATATTTCAATAATTCCATACATTTGCAGCCGTTTTGATGTGCGCGGGTGTGGCGAAATTGGTAGACGCGCTAGACTTAGGATCTAGTGCCGCAGGGCTTGGGGGTTCGAGTCCCTCCACCCGCACATTCATCAAAATTGGACTGACTGAGTTGTTTAGTCATCAATGCATCATTTCTAAGGCATTGATTATCAGGTGATAACCTGCTTATAGGCATGAAGTGTCACCGTCCCATTACCAATCAGGTATTTGAATAATTAACAGGAAATAACAGGATGAAAATTGATTTTAACCGTTTAGATGACCTCAACGCACGGATTGCACTTGTCATAGAGCATGCCGATTATGGACCAAAACTAGATGAGAGCCTTAAGAATTATAGCAAAAAAGTAGCGATAAAAGGTTTTAGAGCCGGCAAAACCCCAAAAAGCGTCCTGATAAAGATGTATGGGCGTGGTATGCTGGAAGAAACTATCAATAAACTCTTGAATGATAAGCTTTTCGGTTATCTCGAAGAGCAGAAGATTGGCGTTTTTGGTTCGCCGATGATGGTGGAAAATGCCGATCCAATCGATTTTGATGCTACTTCGAAAACGGACTATACATTTGAGTTTGAATTAGGATTAAAGCCTGATTTTGAACTGCAGTTCAATTTTGATCAGCCTATTGATGTTGTTGTTCCCACAGTTGACCAGGATGCCATTGATGAGGATGTCATCAAGTATCGGCGTGTATTTGGAGAGGATATACCAGTAACCGATGGTGCTGTAGCAGAAAACGATAAAGTCAGTGTTACACTAAAGCGTTCTGGAAAGGAAAGCAAAGATCAGGTGCACGAAGTTGACACACTCATTGATCTTGAAAGAGTTCAGGGAGAAGCCAGTAAAGCCCTGCTCAATCAATCCATAGGGGCCACCATGGAGGTAAATCTGGAAGAATTCCTTGGGTATGAGCGCAGCGTGGTGCTAAAAAATACGCTTCAGCTGGAAGAAGATCCTTCTCCTAATGAACCACTAACGTATGGATTGACCATTAACGCAATTAACAAACCTCAAAAGACACCGTTATCCGGAGAACAGATCACGAAGTATACCGGAAAGGAGATGAAAGATGAAGCTGAGTTTAGAGACTTTTTGGAAGGTAGAGCTTCAGAGGAACTAAAAAGTCAGGCCTTTGATATGAAGAAAATGGCGGTCAGGCTTCATCTAAATAGTGCAAATCCATTCGATATACCGGAAAATTTCTTGTTTAGATGGGTTAATCATCAAAGAGATAAGAAAGTAGAAGAGGGATCGCGTGAGTCAGCCCAACTCTTCAGGGATGCCAAGTGGTCTTTGTTATTAAACAGGATTACCGAGCAAGATAATCTGGAGGTCACGGATAAAGATGTACAAGGTCAGGTAACTAACTGGATTGTTCAGAATGTCAATTACATGCAGACGGACATTAAAAAACTCATGGATGAATTATACGCTAACGAGTATTTTATGAGTTCTATGAAAGAGAATGCCCTTGAAGATGTGGTATTTAAGCATATTTTGGAGAAATATACATTTGTAGAGAAGGAAGTATCGCCAAAGGAATTCGAGAAAGCTTTTCATGATCTTCACCATCAATTATTTGACCATGAGGATCATAATCATGAAAATACAGGAGCAGAAAGTGAACATTCACATCACTAATACTATTAATTTAGTGCATAATTTCAATAATTAAACCTTCAGATGAGCAATCCAAACGAGTTTTACAAGTATGCTACAAAGCATGCAGGCATTTCCAGTGCAGATCTTGAGCGCTATATGAACACTTCTGTTCCTAATGTCCATGGATTCACACCCCAAGTGATTGAGGAGCGGCAAATGAATATAGTCGGAATGGACGTTTTTTCCAGATTGATGATGGATAGGATTATTTTCCTTGGGGTCACGGTAAGTGATTATGTAGCTAATGTGATACAAGCTCAATTACTATTCCTTGAATCGACGGATAACAAGCGCGATATCCAGATGTTTATCAACAGCCCTGGAGGTTCAGTGATCGCAGGGCTCGGAATTTATGATACAATGCAGTACGTTGCACCTGAAATAGGGACGATCTGCACAGGGCTTGCAGCTTCTATGGGGGCTGTATTACTTACGGCAGGGACTAAAGGCAAGCGAACATGTCTACCGCATAGCCGGGTGATGATTCACCAACCAAGTGGTGGCATGCAGGGACAGTTTTCAGATATGGAAATTTCTTACAACCTCATAAAAACCATGCGAAATGAGTTGTATGAAATTATGGCAACGCATACCGGCAAGACTTTTGAAGAAATAGAGAAGGATTCTGATCGTGACAACTGGATGACAGCTATTGAGGCAAAAGATTATGGTCTGGTTGATGAAGTATTGACGAGGAGTAAATAAATAACAATTTTAAGGGCTAAATTATACGGCTATGAAGACAAGTGATGATCAATTTGGTTGTTCTTTCTGTGGAAGGGATAAGAAAGAGGCACTTATTCTTATTGCTGGTATAGAAGGGCACATTTGCGAACTCTGTGTCGAGCAGGCGCATGATATTGTTAAGCAGGAATTAAATGATCAGGATGGTAAGGTCAAGACAGCTGATGATTCTTTTGAACTTCCTGAACATATCACACCGCAGCAAATTAAAAAGTATTTAGATCAGTATGTCATCGGGCAGGTGGAAGCGAAGCGCTTTATCAGTGTTGCTGTCTATAATCACTATAAGCGAATTCGAAGTACCGGTACGGACGATGTGGAACTCGAAAAATCGAATATCATGTTGGTCGGCCAGACCGGTACAGGAAAGACTTTGATTGCTAAGACGATTGCCCGAATGCTTGATGTCCCTTTTGCTATTGTAGACGCAACTGTTTTTACAGAAGCGGGCTATGTTGGAGAGGATGTAGAAAGTATGTTAGCCAGACTATTGCAGGTTTGTGATTATAATATTGAAGCGGCACAACGTGGTATCGTATACATCGATGAGATCGATAAAGTTGCACGAAAAAGTGATAATCCAAGTATTACAAGAGATGTTTCAGGCGAAGGTGTTCAGCAAGCGATGCTGAAGATTCTGGAAGGGACCGATGTGTTAGTACCGCCACAAGGAGGACGAAAACATCCAGAACAAAAGATGCTTAAGGTGAATACACAAAATATTTTGTTTATCGCTGGAGGAGCATTTGATGGATTGGAGAAAATAATTTCGAGAAGACTGAATACCAATGTCATTGGCTATAGTAACCAGGATGATAAAAACATCGACAAGGAGAATTTATTTCAGTACGTATCGCCAAAAGATTTAAAGACTTTTGGGCTCATACCAGAATTGGTGGGTCGATTGCCTGTACTGGGATACCTCGATCCATTGGATAAGAAGACGCTCATCCGCATCATGACAGAGCCAAAGAATGCTATTGTCAAGCAGTACATAAAGCTTTTTGAAATGGAGGGTGTTAAATTTTCCATTGATGCAGACGCCATTGAATTCATTGCCGAAAAAGCAATTGAATTTGGCCTCGGCGCCAGGGGACTTCGTTCCATTTGTGAAGCGATTATGATGGATGATATGTTTGAAATTCCATCTGATAAAGACATCAAGGAATTGAACATTGACCTGGCCTATGCAAAAGCGAAACTTGATAAAGTTCAGTTGAAGAAACTAAAGGCAGCTTAAGCTTCCTCCATGCGTTGGCAGATTCACTTAAGTTATTTAGGAACCAATTACTGCGGCTGGCAAAAGCAGCCTTCTTCCCCTTCTGTTCAGCAAACCATTGAAGAAGCTTTTACTTTAATTCTGAAGCAACCCATTGCGATTGTTGGATGTGGCCGAACGGACACAGGTGTACATGCAAGAGCGTATGTCGCGCATGCAGAGGTCATCGATGTGCAACTTACAGATAAGGTGGTTTATCAGATTAATGCTGTTTTGCCTCTGGATATTTCAATCAATGAAATCAGTGAAGTCCATGAGAATTTTCATGCTCGTTTTGATGCTGTGGAGCGCCATTACAAATACTACTTGCATTTCAATAAGAACCCATTTCTGAACGGAACCTCTTATTATTTTCACCAACAAACCGCTCTTGATCCAAGCCGTTTGCATGCTGCTGCAGCATTGCTCATGGAATACGACGAATTTCTACCATTCTGTAAAACCGGTTCTGATGCAGATCATTTTCGCTGTGAATTAACAGAATCAAAATGGGTCATAAATGAAGAGCGGGCTACTTATTCTATTAAAGCCAATCGGTTTCTCCGCGGAATGGTTAGACTAACCGTAGGAGCATGTATAAATGTTGCTATGGGAAAACCAACACTCAATGACCTCAGGGAATGCCTGGAGCGTCAAACTACATTGAACCATGCATGGAGTGTGCCTGCTGAGGGATTATTTCTCGAGAAGATAATTTATCCCTAGTACTAAAATCCTTCCATCAAGCAGGTGATTATTAATGGGAAATTATTCGTAAGGATAAAGCTTAAAACCTGTAGCAAAATTATTTATCTCCTTATGAATCTCCTGAAGTGCAGCATCATTTTCAGTATTCATTAAAGCGCGATCGATCCATTCCACAATCTGTTCACAATGTGCTTCATTCATGCCTCTGGTGGTGATGGCGGCAGTGCCAACACGAATGCCGGAGGTGACGAATGGACTGTTGGTGTCAAAAGGAACCATGTTTTTATTAACTGTAATATCTGCTTTGATCAATGCTTCTTCAGCGACTTTTCCTGTTAATCCTTTGTTGGAAAGATCGATCAACATGAGGTGATTGTCTGTTCCCCCTGATATGATTTGATAACCCTTACTGGTCAGTGCATTGGCCATTGCTCCGGCATTGGCGATAACCTGCTTGGCATAAGTTTTAAATTCCGGTTTTGCTGCCTCCATAAATGAAACTGCTTTTGCAGCAATTACGTGTTCCAATGGTCCACCTTGCATTCCCGGGAAAACACCACTATTAAGGATGGAAGACATTTTGATTGGGCTTCCTTTTTTGGTAGTGCGACCCCATGGATTTTCAAAATCTTTGCCCATCATGATGACACCGCCGCGAGGCCCTCTAAGCGTTTTGTGCGTCGTCGTTGTGACGATATGACAGTGGGGTAGTGGGTCTGCCAAAAGGCCGCTGGCGATCAGTCCGGCAGGGTGTGCGATATCCGCCATTAACAGGGCACCAACTTCATCAGCGATTTCCCTAAATCGTTTATAATCCCATTCTCTGGAATAGGCGGATGCACCACAGATGATTAGCTTAGGTCTATGTTTTAAAGCTTGCTGATAGACCTCATCCATATCAACAAGTCCTGTTTCACGATTGACATTATAATGTGTTGCATTATAGTTAAGCCCACTAAAATTCACAGGTGAACCGTGGGTTAAATGGCCTCCATGTGCCAGATTGAACCCCAGAATGGTATCTCCGGGCTTTAAAACGGCTAGATATACAGCAGCATTGGCTTGTGCTCCGGAATGTGGTTGGACATTGGCATAGGCCGCTCCGAAAAGTGATTTTAAACTCTCTATGGCCATTGTTTCCACCTCATCAACGACCTCACATCCCCCGTAATATCGTTTTCCTGGATACCCTTCAGCATATTTATTAGTAAGGCATGAACCCATGGCATTGATGACGGCTTTTGAAGTAAAATTTTCCGAAGCGATAAGTTCAATGCCTTTGCGTTGTCGGGTTTCTTCCTTTTGAATTAAATCAAATATGTCCTGCGTGTTCATTGTGTATTTGTTGTTTAAGTATGCTAAAGATGAGAAATGTTTTGGCGCTATCGAAACGGGATGTGATATTTTTTATAGACCTTAGTCCTGGAGACTTGAGATTGAGATTGCTGGTGGGCACAGTGTTTAGTTTTAGTGTTGCCGCCTAATTCGGCAGCACTGTTTAGAAGGTTTAGTTTTTTGATCACACGTTTTTTAATAGATTTTGCTGTTGGAAGAGGAAAGTGTACTAAACGCTCTAAACTTAAGTACCGAACAGGTACTTATACTAAACTCTCCTAAACTCATCGTTTCAGGCCTTAAATCCTCATCTGATATTAGGAAAACAGATATAAAATTTCTTTTTAGAAGCAATTTTAAGTGGTGCTTCGAGATAGGAAGAGAAAGGATTGATACTTCCATTTTTCATTAAAATGAAAATTTCATCTTCTTCCCTGATGTAGTCTGATTTAGCTTCATTGCCAAGCCATATCAGTTTATCAACGGTTCCCTGTGACCAGGAATATTTTTCTTTGCAGGTATTCTTGATTTTTTTAATCGTTTCATCTTCTATCGGTGAATCAAACCAGCGAACTTTATGAATCCTTCTGTTGAATATTCCTGATGCCAGAAAATTAATGTGCGGTGAGGGGTGATAGCGCAATCGCTTTATGCTATAATCAATGGATGTATCATCAAGATCATTAAATTTAGATAATACTTCCTCCGTATTATTCTCGAGTTGATAAATGCCTGTCTTTTGATTCAGAAAATAAGACAGTTCTTCAGCCAGATATTCTGTGCGATCTGCAGCACTTTCTTCCTTTAGGTTTTGAATCAGGTGTTTGGCCATGAGTTCTGCTGCCAGCGATGTTTTATGCAGGTATACCTGCCAGTACATAATGCGTCTGGCGACCAGAAACTTCTCTATACTATACAGCCCCTTTTCTTCAACGACAAGCTTATTGTCCACCACGCGAAGCATTCGAAGAATGCGATCATGACCAACTACTCCTTCAGCCACCCCGGTGTAAAAACTATCTCGTGAGAGATAATCCAGTCTGTCCAGATCGAGCTGACCACTAATCAATTGATGAAAAAAGGGTCTGTGGTATTCTCCGTTGAAGATTTTATGCGCTAGATCCAGTTGCGAACCAAATGTTCCTGCCAGATAACGCATGATGACCTTACCAATGGTTTCATGGTTTTCGTCAATAATAAGCCCTTCAAGTGCATGACTATATGGACTATGGCCTATATCATGCAGAAGTACCGCGATTAAGGCAGCTTCCTCTTCTTCGCTTGAAATGTCCGTTTGTTTTGATCTCAACTCATCAATGGCTTCACCCATCAGGTACATAGCCCCTAACGCATGATGAAATCGGGTATGTTGAGACCCCGGATAAACAAGATGCGTCAGTCCGGTCTGCTTGATTCTGCGCAACCTCTGAAATAAGGGATGCTCAATTAAATCAAATAGAAGTGGCGTCCGTATTGGGATCAGACCATATACCGGATCATTTATGAGTTTCATTTTGTTCATTAGGCAAAGATTGGGAAAATATCAGCCGTTCCAGTATCGTTTGATACATTCATCTGATATGAACTTTTTCTATAAGGTGTTGTACTATTGCATATGGATAAAATTAAGATACTCTGGGCTGACGACGAAATCGAATTGTTGAAGCCTCAGCTGTTTTTCCTTGAGAAGAAAGGATATAATGTCATCACGGTGACCAATGGGCATGATGCTATTGACGAATTCAAGCAAGCCAATGATATAGATATTGTCTTTCTCGATGAAAGCATGCCGGGGATAACCGGTTTGGAGACAATGCAACGGTTAAAAGCCATTAAGCCAACACTGCCCATCGTCATGATCACCAAAAATGAGGCTGAAAACATCATGGAAGAAGCCCTTGGGTCGCAAATTGATGATTATCTGATTAAGCCCGTTAATCCAAATCAGATATTGCTGACGCTTAAAAAGATCGTAGATAATAAGCGATTAGTCAGGGAGAAAACGTCCTCTGATTATCAGGTTGAGTTCAGAAATATTCTATTGGAAATAAATAGTGGACTGGATTTCAGTTCATGGGCTGCTGCGTACAAGAAGATTGTCAATTGGGAGTTGAAAATAGACATTTCGCGAAGTGAAGAAATGGGTGATATTTTGGCGATGCAAAAAGCTGAAGCCAATGCAGAGTTCTCAAAATTTGTTGCACGGAATTATTTGTCCTGGATTGCGGACAAAGAAAAGGCTCCATTGATGTCGCAGGATCTCTTTGCCACCAAAGTGTTACCTCATCTGAATGAAAAACGGCCAGTTGTTTTTTTACTGCTGGATAATCTTCGATGGGATCAATGGAAAATGTTGGAGCCAATCTTCGCTGAAATGTTTGAAATAGAGGAGGAGGATCATTTTTATAGCATACTACCAACGTCTACACAGTATAGTCGAAATTCTATTTTTGCAGGTATGATGCCTTCAGAAATCAAGGATAATTTTCCAAAATTGTGGGTAGAAGATTATGAAGACGGAGGGAAAAATATGCATGAAGAAGAGTTGTTGAAGCTTCAACTTCAACGCAGATTGCGAAAGGATATCAAATGGCACTACCAAAAAATAACGAATGTAGAGCAGGCTCGGGAGCTTGGTGATAAAGCACTTGATTTGATGCACAATGATCTGATTGTCATTGTTTATAATTTCATCGATATGTTGTCCCATGCCAGAACGGAAATGGAAGTACTCAAAGAATTAGCCGGGGATGAAAAAGCTTATCGATCGTTGACCTATAGTTGGTTTGTGAATTCACATGTGCGCACTGCATTGAGAAAAATGGCTAGTCAGGGTATAACACTTATCGTTGGTACGGATCATGGTACGACGCGTGTGAATCAACCTTCAAAGGTCATTGGCGATCGAAATACGACAACAAACCTTCGCTACAAAATGGGAAAGAATCTGCAGTATGACCAAAAGGATGTACTGGAGATAAAAAAACCGGAAGAGGCTGGATTGCCCAAGGTAAACCTAAGTTCTAGTTACATCTTCGCAAAAGAGGATAAGTATTTTCTCTATCCCAATAATTATGGTCATTATAATGCTTACTACCGGAATACTTTTCAGCATGGAGGTATCTCACTGGAAGAAATGATATGTCCTGTGATTCGTATGGTCCCTAAAGCGGATGGGCGATTGTAGTATTGAGATTGGATTAATTATTCCTCCTCCCAGAGGTCAAATAATTCCGGATGTTCTTGTTTGAAGTCCAGCCATAAAGCCTGACTTGCCAAAAAGTATATTTTCTGACCGAAAGAACCTTTTGATTTTAAAATTATGGAATAGATTCTGTTCCGCAATACACCAGGATCCTTTATGGTAATAACTTCTGAGTAAGGATATTTAAAGGTTTTGAAATAGTTGCTGATATACAAGTGCTCACCGTCCATGTCAACCCGGTAAAAACGCCACAACACAAAGTGTATAAATGCGTAGCCTGTTCCTACTATAAAGAGGATGCCTAACCATATGTAAGGATTGCTAAATAAGCCAGCCCTACCGCGTACAGCCCATGTGAGTAAAACAATCGTTGAGAGTATGGCTGTAAACCAAACGGTTGGTATGACAATGCGTAACACAATCGTTAATTGTGAGGAAACTCGATTCATGCGCTTATGTTTTTGATGCCTTTTCCTCCTCCATTTCCTTTTGTTTCCTTTCGTTGTCGATACGTCTAGTCACAATAATGCTCACTTCAAATAGACCATAAAGCGGAAATGCAATGATCATTTGGGTGATCGCATCCGGCGGCGTAATGACCGCGGCGACGATAACAATAATCACTATAGCATGCCGTCTGTATTGGGCCAACATGGATGATGTAACCAAGCCGATTTTGGCAAGGAAATACATGATCACGGGCATTTCGAATACAAGGCCGAGTGGGAGTGTAAACATGGTCATTGAGCTTACCAGCGCAGATAGTGTGGTGGTATTAGCAATGGTGGGACTAACACTATAACTCGATAGAAATGTAATGGCCAGTGGTGATATGATGAAGTAGCCGAAGGACACCCCAAGCAGGAAAAGAAAACTACACACGAAAACCATTCCACGGGCTGCTTTAATCTCCGCTTTGTATAGTCCCGGTTTGATAAAGCGCCAAAATTCGTAGAAGATATAAGGGAAGGCGACGATAAAGCCTAACCAAACGGATACTTTTAAGTGGCTGATAAATTGCTCCTGGATGTCCCGGGTAATGATCTGGAGATTCTTCGGATAGAAGCAGAAATCAGGTAAATAGGTGCAAAAGACATGGTAGGTAATAAAATCCTTCGTTGTAGGCCCAAGAATAACATATTGAAAAACAAATGTTTTCATTAAGAATACAATCACAGACACGACCAAAATAGCAACAAATGATCGCAAAAGATGCCATCGCAATTCTTCGATATGCTCGAAAAAAGTCATTTCGTTAGCATGCTTTCCGGACTTAGACTTACCCATAGTTTTGGATGCCTTTTTGAAAGATCAGGGTGCGAATATCGTGAAGTATCTAGGATTCTTTAGCAGAAACCAAAGTTAAGTTGAAGATAACAGAGGAAAGACCCCGATATGCATATATTTGCCGGTAGTTAGCCAAAGCGACAGGAGCGAGAACAACGCAGTGAATTAAATTGCCTTTCTCCTTGATCATGCTGAATTGAACACACTATTTGAGCTTTATGAACAGTTTTATACAAATGCGCACATTAATATTGAATTTGACCCTGTTATTCAGCAGTCTCGCCGTTTTTGCTCAACCGACAGATGGTTTGGTTGGTTACTACTCATTTGATGCCTGTGACGCTACAGAAGAGACAGGTCTGGGGACGGACGGGTTAATTATTGGCAATGCAACCTGTGGGTGTGGCGTATCGGGGAATGGCCTTCAATTTGACGGTAGTACGTCAGTTCAGATACTGAGTAATATTGATCTAATATTTGCCAATGATTTTACCATAAGCTTTTTTATTCTTCCGAATCCACAAGGGAATGCCATTATGGATATTCTTTCAAAAAGTGAAGTGTGTGGTATTGACAGTACGATGGAACTTAAGTATAACCCCGTCACAAGGTCAATGAGTCTCGCATTATCACAACAGGCAAATCTTTCCACCAAAGCGACATATGCTCTCCCGGTTGACAGGTGTTACCATCACATTACGTTTGTAAGGCAAAGTCGTGAATTGCTTATGTATTACGATGGCGTGCAAGTTGCGTTGAGTGCTAGTTCGACGATCGTCCGAATTATAAACAATGGGATTCTCACCATTGGGGCAGGACCTTGTCTGGCAAATGGCGAGGTACAATTTAGGGGGACCCTGGACGAATTGAGATTTTACAATCGTGCGCTATCAACACAAGAGGTCAGACAATTGTATTTACCTGTAGACAAGATTACGTCGCCGGACACTGTGTTATTTACAGGTACTGCGATGCAAGTACGCTTGCCGATCACTTGTGCCTCCAGCATTAATTGGTCACCATCTGCAGGCGTAAGTAATACAATGATCGCAGAACCTCAACTTTCGCCGACTTCTTCCACAGTGTATGATGTGTTTTTGAATTATGGCTTTTGTCAGGCTTTTGATTCGATTAAGGTTACCGTCGCTGATACTGCAGATCTTTCTTGTAATAAGATATTTTTTCCATCAGGATTCACGCCAAATGGAGATAATCTCAACGATACATGGGGAATGAGTAATGTTGTATTTCTTGGGGATTTTCTAGCACTCGAAATCTATGACCGATGGGGAGGACAAGTCTTTCGTACGATGGATCCGACGATGGATTGGGATGGATCCAAAGATGGAGAATTGCTAATGCCCGGACAATACATTTACATGTTTACTTATAAATGCGACGGAGAAGAACGCAGAAAGTCAGGCAGTGTCGTCATGATTAAATAATCAACGCGGACTATTTTCAAGAAGTTTTTTAATCGTTTAAATTCAGGAAATAGAATTTAATGGTTTTACTTAAGTAGTGTGATATCTCCGCTATACACTAAAGTCGTATTGTCAGCAAAGGTAATTTCTGCGACATAGACATAAACCGCAGGGTTAAGATCTTTTCCATTAAAAGAACCATCCCAGTTTCCTGCACCAGTGGAACTTGGTATAAGGTTGGTTTCAGAATGCACGAGATTGCCCCATCGATCATAAATATTCAGATAGTTGATCGATACTACACCAAGTCCCGTAAAAATCATGAAGTTATCGTTTCGACCATCCCTGTTCGGGCTAAAGACATTCGGTATATATACATCTCTGTTATAATCTACATCCACAAATATTGTGGCTGTAGCCTGGCATCCGTTGATATCTGTCACCGTCCAGGTATACGTAGCCGGAAGCGCATTATAGACCCAGGTGCCATCACATGATGGACAACCCATAGGTTCTATGGAGGACCATAAAGTCATCGCTATGGCATTGTCACTTTGATCGATGCTGCCAATAATAAAAATACTGTCACCAAGGTCAATTACCGGGTCATCAGGTCCTATTGATAACAGGATAGATGCCGGCTCCATAATGACATAATTCGTGTCGGCAGAGCAGCCCCGATCATCAAATACGCTGATCACATAAATGCCTGAGGGTAATAAGGTAGGTTCATCTATGGCAATTAATGCTCCACTGTTAATGGTATACGTATAGTTTCCATTTCCGCCGGAGACATTGTCAATCATAAAGACGACTTCATCGCCAAAACAGGGTGGGGTAGAAATCAAAGGCCACGACACGGTTACAGGAATTGGTGAAGTAAGGGTGTAGGATGCTGTATCCATGCAGCCTTTCGAATCTGTAATCGTCATAGCATAAGCACCTTCAGCAAGATTTGCCGCCTGATATGAGGTAGACACATTCGGATTCCAGACATAGGTATATCCACCAAGATTTCCACCGGCAACATTCAGCGTGATGATACCATCCTCATTTCCGCCACATGATATATTTGACGTGCCAGCAAGATCTATGACAGCAATGAGTGAGTCAGGTTGTGTAATTGTAAAGCTGTCGGTCTGCATACAATTTTTACTATCAGTGACCGTGACGTAATATTTACCTTCAGCAATATTATTGTTTAAAGGCAAATTCGGGCCTCCTTGCCATTGATATATATATCCCGGAGTACCTCCTGTAGCACTAACTTCAAGTAATCCATCGGTATCACCAAAACAAGTCACATCAATATTTTGAACCAGGTTGAGTTCAACAGTATCCGGCGCAAAAATTTCGATTGTGTCCCGATAAAAACAAAGTCCATCCTGTGATACAGTAAATATATTTTCACCTGCACAGAGGTCTGTTATGTTAAATATGGTCCCTGTATCAGCCATTGGATTTTGCAGATCCCAGTAGAGTTGGTAGTCTGCTGCCGGGTTCCCATCGACAGGAATAATTCTGACTGCGCCATCACAAAGTTCAGGGCAAGACGTACTATCGACATTGCTAAACATCAACGCAATCGTCGGGGGTGCAATCACTTCAAAACTATCAACAGACATGGAATCCAGACCATCCACAACCGTCACATAATATTTTCCTGGTGCGAGACCAGTATAAATACCCGTAGTCGTGGTATCAGGAAAAGACCATATCCAGGTGACCGGCGCTGTTGCATTGGCGGTGTCCACGATCACAGTACCTGTGTACGGGCCGCCTATTGCTCCCTCACCACATAAAGGTTGTTCTACAGTAATATCCAGATTCAAAAACTCAGCGCACATGACATGGACAGTATCATTCAATATGCAGAAGATTGGAGCACCTAATATGAGATCAACACTCAGTGTATCTGATTCTGTGAGGGTTATAGTAGGGGTCACTTGTCCTGTGCTCCATAGGACACCAGCTCCCGGTGGAATAGGTAAGCCAAGATATAAGATCGTGATCGTGCCGCCATCGCATGGCGTCCCTGAAAATACAAATGAGATATCCGCCTCTTCATTTGCATCCCATGCTTTAATCATAAATGGCAAGGTGGCGGTACAACCCACAGCATCGGTCACAGTAAGCGTATAATTTCCGGAATTTAGGTTGAATAAGGTATCACCATCCTGAAATCCGGCTCCGGCACTAAGAATGTAAGGTCCAACACCATTTGTAATGGTAAACCAGATATCGCCCGAAGGAGTGGGTATACAATTGTCAGGGGAAGATCCGTCCACAGTTACGATGATTGGTGGCGGAGCACTTATAGTGAAAAAGATAGAATCTGATTTACAAACGCCCTCTCTTACGATTGCTGCATAATTACCCGGAGAAAGTGGACTATAGTTAAAAGTGCCCCCGATACCATTCACTGACGTGACCACAACGCCTGCCTGATAGATCGTATAGGAATACATAGGGCCCGGCACGTTGTTAGTGAGCCCGCGGATAGAAACGCTTCCATTTCCTCCATTGGCACATGGAGGATCGGTAGTCATTAGATTCGCTGTAATAGTGTCAGAATAACCAATCGTAAACCTAAATACAGTGTCACATTGAGATACCGCATCCGATACCGTCAGTTGATAGTCACCAGGATTAAGAAGACCTATGCTTATGCTGTTACTGGAAATATTAAAAGGATTGCCGGTCAAATTGCCCGAAATAGTATAATCTCCATTGACATCCGGTGTTGCACCGGTGATCGTGATATCAATCAATCCATCTTCAGCCCCATTACAAGAAGCATGGATGAGATCCTCTATGTCAAAAACAAAAGGTCTGTCAATCAATTCCACTGTGACTTCCGACTTACATCCATTAATATCTTCAACAAGGATACTGTAGAAGCCATCCGGCAAGCTCGTGACTAAAGAGGAGTCACCTAAATTTCTAATAAATCCTGAGCCGGCAAGGTTTGCATTGGAAAGACTGTGCCAGATATAACTGAATGGTTTTGTCCCGCCTTCAGGCTTGATCCAAATGGTCCCATTTTTAAACTTGTAACAAGTGGGGTGCTTTAGGTGCGTGGTGACATCAAGTCCAACCAGAGACACCTCCACAGGATACATCACCGCGGTCCCCACTGCGTCAGTGATGGTAATAATATAATTTCCGGCGGGTTCATTAAGAACGATACTTCCTCCTTCAACAGGTATAACAGCTGGACCGCTTGGAGTGCCTGTAATAGTATATGGTGCAACACCGCCATAGACGGTAATATCTATCGATCCATCCCCCCCAACCGAAGATGGCCCACAACTGGAGACAAAACCAACGAGCGTTACAGCATCTTCAACTTGCATACAGCAATCCACAGAATCACCTTGTACAATTCCATTTACATCGGCAACTTCAAAATCAAAATAAGGGCTGATTCCCACACAACTTGTAGAATCAGGAAAGCCGACAATACGAAAACAAATTTCAAAAAGAACCGAACCATCGGGTAGGGACTCTCCTGATAACGGAAAGCCAAGGGGTATTACCTTCAATGCATTTGGACCAGATAAATTAAAGTCCGCAACTACATTGATACTGGGAGATCCTACATTCTGTATGTCTATAAAATCGAGGACACTGCTATTCCAGTTGATTTCATACTGAAATATGACAATATCATTGAAGTTTGTGACTGTCACAGGGATACAGATGGTGTCTCCCGGTGGCCCATTGACACATCCAAAGGTAAAGATCACAGGATCAATGCCTTGCGTGACGTAATCCGCACTGATTGAGGGACTTTCAACGTCTGTGGCAAAAGCGGTTTGCATTGAAAATCCGGCAGTCAAGGCTAAAAGACAAACCCATTTTCTTATGATTTTAGCTTGCTGGTTTTTCATTCTATGCAAT
>JBBKWA010000270.1:0-3168 GCA_037968695.1 Saprospiraceae bacterium | reverse complement strand
AAGCAGGACTTTGTCCTGCCTTAGAGGATGTCATCCCTTCGGGATTTATTTTTTATTTTTCCTGACCCAATGATCCAAGCGCTATGCTCTCCACTTATCCAAGCGATGTGAACACCTTTTCAATATCAATATTGGCACATTTAAAATGTCCCTTGGGACAGGCTTTATAGCCATGCAATCCACAAGGCCGACAATCTAATTTTTCATTGGTTTCAAACACATGGGAAACATCCGATAAAGGACCGAAACCAAAAGCAGGCACAGTAGAGCAATACATCGCTGCTACCGGTGCATTAACTGCAGTAGCAAAATGAAGGGGTGCAGAATCATTCACAAAATTCATTCTTGCATTCTGCATAAGGGCTGCTGATTCCAGAAAGGATAACTGACCCGCCAGGATCTCCACGGCATGATCACTACATGCATCCTTAATCTCCTTACACAAGGCCTGATCACCTTTCGCCCCTAACAAAAATATCGTAAGACCCTCTGGTTGTTTGTGAATGAGTTCTATCCACTTGTCAGCAGGCAATTGTTTCGTAAACCAAACCGAAGCTGGAGCAATGCAGATGTATGGGGTAGCTTTTTTTACTTTTTCAAAATCTTCCTTTGACGGATACAATCTGGGCCTGGTATAGGATGCATCTGTCAGTGCTTCAATTAAACCATGATTTCTTTTCACTTCATGATTGTCATGATCACCAGCGGAAATTGAATGGTCTACAGAATTTGAAAATAAAAACGAAAGTGGATTCTTATTAAATCCAATAGTTTCTTTTGCGCCAGAGAAAGCGGTTAAAAAACCGGAAGCGAAAAATCGCTGGGCGTTAATAACGTAATCGTATTTCTCCCGGCGAATTTGCAATAATAATCCGAACAGATTTTTATATTTTCCTTGCTTTTTATCAAATACAAAAACTTGCCTTAAATGTGGATGGTTGGTGAGCAGAGACTCGTTGCCTTTTCTCAACAAAAAATCAATCGAACTATTCGGATAACTTTCTTTGAGTTTTTCCACCATCGATGTGGCAAGTACCACATCCCCGATAAAGGCGGTTTGAATAATGAGAAACTTCATATAGAATCAGAAGCCAAGACTATATATTAATGTGAAAAGTGAAAGTGGAAACCCTGAAAAAATTACTTGCCATTATTTGCACTCTCAGCCTTTAATGTTTCCTGATTAATGACCTCTATTTCTTTGTCAATAAAATAAAGGCTTTGTGCTCCGGTGCCAATCAAACTTATCTTATCTATAATCGATCGCATCAATCCTTCCTCTTCCCGCTGCTCACTCACATACCACTGAAGAAATCCGTATGTGGCATGATCACCTTCCTTCATCGCCAATTCAACAATTTCACTAATTGATTTAGTGACCTTCTTTTCATGGGCCAGAGTGTCTTCAAATATTGCTTTGACATCCTTAAAATCAGATGGTGGTTGTTTTATGGCGGGCACAACAGGCGTGGCATCCATTTCCACCAGGTAGCGAAAGATTTTCATCATGTGTTCATGCTCCTCTTGCGCCTGGCGATACATAAAAGAGGCACATCCCTCCATAGTCTTGCCTTCAAACCAACCTGCCTTTGACAGATATAAGAACGAAGCATTTCCTTCCATAGCTATTTGCTCATTGAGCGTCTTGATCATTTTTGTACTTAACATCGTAAAATTTTAAATTTTCAATCCGAAAGATAACAACAATCATTCAAGCCAGATGTTCCAGATCCCCTCCGTAGTTCGAATCCAGAGCAAACCTTCTTCCTAATATCTTCGTCTTTAACAGCATAAGCCATAGGCAAGCTTAAGGTGAGTGGCCAATTGGTTCCAGGTGGCTGTCATGTGGCAAACTGAGGAATATCATCCGGAAAAAATCCCTGATCGTTTACCTTTGTGGCCTGTTCATACAGAGATATAATGGTTTGTATACTCGAAATCAGTTACTTAGCAACATAATAGACTACAGCCCGTTTAAGCATAATTCAATCCAATTGTGAAAAACAGCATGATTCATAAAGCATCTCTTCAAACCAAAACCGTTGATATTCAGGGTCTGGCGACAGTCACCGGGTATCAGGGCAAGGCTGAAAGTTTAGTTGATTTGACATGTCAACCGCAGGATATCTACCTTTTTTGCCTTAAACAGGGGCAAATTCAGCTTCATACTTCTTTTATACCGCATCCTATCAGTTTATCGGGAGGGGAAGCTATATTTCTTGCTTTTCCTAAAGGAGCATGGGACGTAAAGCTCATCATCAGTGGTGAAACCGAGTTTTATACCTCGAAGATGGAAATCTCTTCACTGCATAAAATGATTAATCCATCTTTTGATCAAAACCAGCTTCAAACAGCGGAGAAGATCAATATGAAGGATCTAATGAAGCTGATTCCCGTCAACCCTTCGCTAGTGGTCTGTTTTGATCAGTTGCTTCATCACAAATTACAGCTCCCCTTCGCCGCGATTTTTGAGCAGGCTAAGCTGATGGAGATATTCAGTTTGCTACTGGAGTCTGCATTCGGTCAGCGCTTGGATGCATGTCCTGTCATGATGAGCCCCGCCATTGAAAACAAAATCAGAAAGGTGAGAAGGCATATCATTGAAAATCTGGATTCTGTTCCAGACCCTGATCATCTGGCTGTAGTCTATGAATTGCCGCGAAGCACTTTAAAAGAAGGGTATAAATATATGTACGGCAAAACAATTCATCAGTTTCATGCTGATCATAAGTTAGAAACTGCCATGCAGATGCTCGAATCCGGTGAATTGCTGGTGAAAGAGATTGCTTTTAAAATTGGATACCAAAATCCAAGTCACTTCATAGCGGCCTTTAAAAAGAAATACGGTTATACGCCTAAGCAGTATTTGAAGCGGGAAGCTTCCGTAGGTTAAGATTGTGGATTAGTAGTGTCCAAAATAAATTTTGTACTCTACTAATTATTCCATTACAGGGTGGCGATCCCGTATTATTATCAAATACAGGACAAGTGAAAAAAGTAACAGATCTGTCGATATTGAAAAAGCATTGTGCCAGCGAAATCACCGTTATTTTTTTTGGCCATAAGCCTAAACTCAAAAAAAACAGCCAGCAAAACTGAAAAAGTAACAAATCATCTTGTAATAGAATAAATTAGTAGAGCCAAAATTTATTTTGGACACTACTAATA
>JBBKWA010000269.1:0-2797 GCA_037968695.1 Saprospiraceae bacterium | reverse complement strand
TACAGACTCAGCAATGAGACAACGCTCACGCTTGATATTACAAAGAGCTTCAGTTTTAGTTTCTCTTTTAATTATAACTTCAATTCTACGCCGCCTTTAGAAGTACCTAATAATACCTACTATTTTAAAAACCGGCTTGAATATTCCTTCTAAAGGCTTGTATCTGAACAGTTAACCTATTTAGTTTTTTGTCATTTAAAAAAGTGATGCTTTCTCGCTGATCATTCTGCCTGGCCTTAGGTTGATGCAAACGCTTGATATAGAAAGTTTTGTCAATACGTTAAAATTATCGTAAAATACGAAACTCTTCGTACTAAGTTGAGCGAAACGACTATTATTGTATACGAAACACTTCGTATATAGATTATGACAAACAATATTCAACCCACACAAGGCGAACTGGAAATATTACAGATCCTTTGGAAAAAAGGCCCTAGTACGGTCAGAGAAGTGAATGAAGCCCTCAACGACGATCAGGACAAGTCCATTGGGTATACCACGACACTCAAGATCATGCAGATCATGTTTGAAAAAGCGCTGCTGGAACGCAACGATTCTCAAAGAACGCACGTCTTTACAGCAAAGGTTCGGGAAGGAAATATCCAATCTGCATTACTGGATCGTTTTCTAAATGCAGCTTATAAAGGCTCAGCATCAAAGCTGGCCATGCACCTGCTCGGAAATCATAAAACAACGCCGGATGAGTTGGCAGAAATTAAAGCCCTAATTGATAAATTAGAAAAAAACAAACCATCATGAATATAAATCTCTCCTGGATCCAGTCTGACTGGACACAAGCATTAGGTTGGACTTTCGTTCATTCACTTTGGCAGATAGCCCTTATTGGTTTAGTCTTGTTTGTTGCTTTGCGAATTGTCCCAAGACGGCTTGCAAATGCCCGGTACACTATTTCTACGATGGCGCTGTGGCTCATCGTATGCTCGACTTTATCAACTTTTCTCATCATGCTGCCCAATGCTGGTGAAATAATCAATTACTCCGGTGAAGTATTGATGATCGGAGGGAGTGAAGCCCTGACATTCAGAGAAAGCGTCGCAGCCTGGCTTGAAATGCGTATACCAATGATGTTGACCATCTGGGCAGGTGGAGTTTCGATACTGTTGATTCGATTGCTGTTTAGCCTTAGCTGGGTAAGGCATGTCCGATCATCATCCACTGCAGCACCTGAAATTCAGCAGACCTTAAATAGTATTATCAGCAGGCTGCGGTTAAAAGTAAAACCAGTGGCAGCGAGCACATCATTAGTGTCTTCTCCCATGACGATAGGACACCTAAAGCCCATCGTACTTTTTCCAATCGGTATTCTTAATCATATTTCCCCATCCGAAGTAGAAGCTATTCTGACGCATGAGTTGGCGCACATTGTAAGAAAAGATTATCTCTCCAATTTAGTGCAATCCTTTATTGAAACCTTATTCTATTACCATCCAATTGTCTGGTGGATATCTGCTATGGTAAGGTCAGAAAGAGAAAATCGGGCGGATGATCTCGCAGTGACATGGTGTGGTGATCAGTTAGGCTATGCAAAAGCACTGATGACGATTCAGGAAATGCAAGTAAGCCAGGGACCTTCATTAGCTATAGGTTTCGCATCGCGCAAAGGCGCTATGCTGGCAAGAATTCAGCGTATATTAAATGTACCTTATAAAAATCACAATCAGATGGAAAAAACAGTCCTCTTAAGTTTAACTACACTTTGCTTTTTAGCGTTTACGCTGACGAGCCATACACCAGCTGATCAGCCAACCGGTGATGATCTCTTGATTGAAACGACCCTTACCCTGATGGAAGAAACTACGGACTCCATTCCTACCAAGGGCACCTACCGCATACACAAGAAAACAAACGAACAGGAGATAGATGTCGAAGTGGAAAATGGTAATATTAAAACACTTCAGGTTGATGGAAAAGAAGTCGCCCCGGCAGATTATAAAAGGTATGATTTGACCATCAATGAGTTGTTTGGCAATATAAAGGCTCCGAGATCAATAAATAATTTTGATATGCCGCCACCGCCACCTTCACCCCCTACAATGCCAGAGGGTCTCTACGAATTTGATTATAAATTTGAAATGCCTCCTATGCCTGATTATCCTCCAATGACCTTTGATTATATCATGGATGGTAACCAGTTCATTTTGGAAGGCGGAACCAAGCCTGATATCAAGGTGATCACAAAAAATATGGTTAATGGAGAGGCAGATATCATGATACTGATCAATGGTGACACCACTTTGCATAAACTCAAAGGAGGAAAGTATTTCAAATTAGATGAGGAGATGTTAAAGGAATATGAAATTGAATGGAAAGAAAATGCAACGCAATGGAAAGAGCAACGCGAACTCTACAAAGACAACCTTCATTTTCAAAGAGACGAATTACAGGATCAACAGGATGTAATTCGCTATGAAATCAAAAGCAGAAATGACGCTTTGAAAAACGAACAGGAACATCTGGAGCTTGAATTGTACAACCTCAAGAAAACGAGTCCCGAGCTACTTACTTTCAGAACGAATCGGGTAAGCCTTAGTGAAGAAATGGTAAAGGATGGGCTAGTAGCTCCCGGATCCGAGATCAAAGTCCAATTGACACCTAATAGATTGAAGATAAATGGAGAGAAAATGCCGGATGCTATTCATCAGAAGTACCTCAAAATATATGAAAAGCAACAAGGAGTAGAACTCTCCGGAAATTCCAGAGTAGAGTTTACCACCAAAAGCAAACAACGTTTGTAATTCGTCTGGCGAATCATCCCGTCTATCGAATAATAGACGAA
>JBBKWA010000268.1:0-8856 GCA_037968695.1 Saprospiraceae bacterium | reverse complement strand
ATTTCAACTGCGGCAGAACCATCATTAGACGTGTTCATTGCTAAAACCACTGGAAAGGTCATTCCGCCATCAAGCGAAAGAAAGATATTTACATTAGCACAACTTACAGGAGATGCGGTAGTGTTTGCAACATTCCAGGTGATCGTTTCAGTAGCACCTTCTAACCAGGTCGTTGGACTACTTTGTGAGGTGACTATAAAAGGGCCAGCAGTGGCAACCGAAGTAATGATTGCATTGTCTTCGTCAGTACAGCCGTATTCGCCATTATGAAAATCTCTAACCGTAATTCTAAATTCCATTGCTCTACCAATCGAAGGCAATACTTCCCAGGTAGGATTCGTACCTGCCAACACGCTTGGCAAGTTTGGAAAATATCTACTCGGAGATGCGGATGGCGTTAGACTTCTGAACATCGGTCCAATCGCATTCGTTGATGCAGGAGGCATCGTGACGCCCACTTCGTTATCATATTGTTCCCAGCAATAGGTGAGCGGATCATCATCAGCATCTGTTGCCGTTGCCGTTAGTACAAAAGGGGTAGATTTAGGGATAGAATAGTTCGTGAAGTTTGCGACCACAGGTGCTGCGTTGTCAAGAGAAATACTTGTCTCACACGACGTCGCACTAATCTTCGTATTCATTTCCTGTACACTTACAGAATGAAAATAATCATCGCTATTGCTTTGGACATTTGGTGCACAAATACCCGCATATCCCATGATGGTCGAAGCACTACCGGGCTCCATTGCCGTAGCTCCGTTTCGGTTACAACTATTGTTTTGGGTGTGGTTTCCGCCAAACTGATGACCCACTTCATGCGCAACATAGTCGATGTAAAATGGATCCCCTGTTGGTGGGTTCAGCCCTGTGGCTCCGCGAGCCTTATTACTAGAACTACATATAACTCCTAGACCTGCACATCCTCCACTACCAACGCTAAACACATGCCCAATATCATAATTTGCATTACCGATGACTGCGGTCATGATCGTTTGATTCTGACCTAATTGAGTACAGGCTGACCCAGAAAATGGATCACCTGCAGGATCATAATAAAAGACAGCATCTGTGTTTCCTATAAGTATTAATCGGGTGGCGATGTCTGCCTCATAAACTTCGTTTACCCGATTGACGGCTGTGACCACTTCAGATAAAACAAGTGCGGATTGTGAAGAAGAAGTGGCGCCGAAATAATTGCTGTACTCGCCTGTTGTCGCAACAGCAAATCTATAGCTTCTGAATTCACAGTCTCCTGATGATCTGGTGCTCGGAGGTTTTTCTCCTCCAAACCCTTCATCGATAAAACCACATGACCAATCTGTCTGGCGGGAAAAGTCTTTGGTGTAATACACGATACGGTTGGCCATATCATTGCGCTGATAGTGGTCGATATATGTTTTGCCACTTAGGTCGCTGATGACAGCACGAAAACCTCTTTTTGTCCAGTCTGCTCTAATCGTTCGGTAAGGATTGGAAATAGATATCCCCTTAAATGCCTTTATGTCCGGGTAGCGCGCTGCTAATGGCGCTTCCATAAGATCATATTGAACAATTCGAAACAGATCAGCTGTGCCATCTGCCATACCCACCCGAATGATCGTATTGCTGTTGTTCGGAGTTGTTAAGTATTCGTGTGGTGCTGACCACAACAACGCCTTCATCGCAGCATAGTCAATACTGTAGGTCTGGTAGGATTGAGGAACAATGTCTTTAATCCCCACTGTCCCAATATTTTGAGGATCAATAGGGGACCAACGCTGGGCATCCAAAGAGTTGGAGGAGAGAAATAGGATGCAAAAAAACATCCAATGGTGAAGGCGTCTCATATAATCATTTTCCGTTAACTAAAAATCATTAGTTATCAGGGTGATACAAAGATATAAAACTTATTTTTATTCCGTGCCAGATTAAAACCGCGTGTCCAGATAATGCGGCAGCATAGCCCGCCAGGTAGGCCAATCGTGACTCATGTCGTGTCCCCAAATATCCAATTCATGAGGAATCCCTTTGTGATCAAGCAGTGCCGAAAAATGACGTGATGCATCAGGACTTTCGTAATCCCCTGATCCTGAAAGCAAATGAATATGCTTAGCCTTTCTCAGCATGGGAAGATAGTAGTCGTCATCCAGTTTATCAAGATAGTGCATCGGGCTGTTGAAGTATACATCATCATCAAAATAACCATCCGTATAGGATGTCAAGTCATACACCCCACTCATCGCGATCACCCCATCAATGAGATCAGGGCGTCTGAAATAAAGGTTCGCAGCATGTAAAGCCCCAAGGGATGCACCGCAGGTAATCACCTCTGTATCCTTACTGGTGTTGGTCTTTATATAAGGAATCACCTCGTTGGTGATGTAGGTGTTAAACTGGGTGTGTCTGATCGATTTGTGTCGCGGGTGCATTTTGCTGTTCAGCCAGCTTTCGGAATTAATGCTGTTAATGGAGAAAACTTTAATTTTTCCGGCATCAATGTAGGGTTGGATAACATCGAGCAGAAGAAACCGCTCGTATTCGAGATAGTCTGCCGCTGCCGTTGGAATAAGTAATAGGGCTCTTCCAAAATGGCCATACATGGCGATTTCCATCTTTTTGTTGAGTGCCGGGCTATACCAGGAATCAAGAACTCTGTTCATACATCAGGTCGATTAATAAGCGTCTAAGATGTGTAAAATTATTGAAAAGTTATTATTCCCGTGACTAGATTTGTTTCTTGTCAAACAACGCCTTTTCTGAAAGGGAGACCCCTAAGGTAAAATCCTTTTTATAGGATTATGCCTCCCGCACTTCTCTGTTTACTTTTACATTTTACTTCAGTATATAATTATGAAGACAGGACTAAAGGTTGTCGCACCGGCATCTGTTTCCAATCTAGCTTGCGGTTTCGATACGCTGGGTATGGCAATTGATTATCCCTGTGATGTAATTATCGGTCGATGGGTAGACCAACCCGGTGTGCGGATAAAAGAAATAACAGGGTATAAAAAAGGTATCCCATATGACCCGGACTTAAATATTGCCAGTGTTACCGCAACTGCGCTTTTAACATACCTCGGCGAAGCGGGTCGTGGTCTTGAATTAAAAATCAAAAAAAACATCCCTGCAGGAAGCGGCCTTGGCAGTAGTGCAGCAAGTGCCTCTGCTGCCGCCGTGCTCGTTAACGAACTGCTTGATAACCCGTTGGAAAGACGAGCGCTCATTCCTTTTGCCCTTCAAGGAGAACTGTTGGCCAGCGGCACACCTGTGGGAGATAATGTTGTCGCATCAATGATCGGTGGGTTGGTTTTTATCCGAGATATCGATACTTACGATTTCCACAGAATTTACACACCCCCTGGATTGTTTATGGTAATCCTTCTTCCCAACATGGCGATACATACAAAGTCGGCAAGAACTCATTTAAAGGATAGCGTTTCTTTGCCTCTCATGGTCAAGCAAAGTGCAAACCTTGGCGCTTTTGTCATTGGTATGCAAAACAGTGATCTCGGTCTCATCCGGCGATCTATGGTGGATCTGGTCATTGAACCACAGCGTGGTCATCAGGTGCCTCACTTTGAATCCGTAAAAAAAGCAGCTTTGGATCTTGGCGCGCTCGGTTGTAGTATTAGTGGTGCAGGACCGGCCATCTTTGCCCTATGTCAGGAGAAATTACAAGCCTCCCGAATTGCCGCCGCCATGCAAAAAGTGTATGACGATCAAAGCCTTGAAGCATTGTCTTTTGTCGCAGGAATAAATCATGAAGGCGTAGCCATAATGTAACTAATGTTTAAGTGAAAATCGGAGCGCAGCATAGTTCCCATCTTCTACGGGCAGTGATTAGTGATTAGTGATTAGTGATTAGTGATTAGTGATTAGTGATTAGTGATTAAAAAAATGAAAATTCGTGGTGAGGTATTGGTTCCTGCATCTTTCTTTTAGTCGGAAAGGCAGAAATAAACGAAAAGTAAAAAATTGAGAATTGCATTTTCAAAAACCAGTCACTTGACATGTAGGGCAATTATAAAGAACTTTGCCTTCAGCCATTCCGCCAAAAATCACTCTTGAAGCTGGGCGTTAAAGGACTACAAAACACAACGAATACCCTGACTATCCCCAGAGACCCCTTGCCCCCTAATAAAATTATTACCTTAACCTTCTCGTTAATGCCTTAACCTTGCAGGTTTTAAAAGCTTTCATTTAGCATAAAACACCCAATCCATTAATTCATGTCGCTTGCCGACAACGCCTATGCAAAACGCCCGCTACCTTATCGTCTTCCTTGCCCTAATGTGCATCTCACTATGTGCCTACAATATTTATACTATAGAGCAAGAAAGAAAAGTCCTCAAAGAGGATCTTATTGAGTTGTCGAAAATAAAATATGGACTTTTTAGTGTTGATGTTTGGAAGGATCTTTTTTCAGAAATCATTGCAAATAAAATTGAAGAACTTGAGTTTTCTCCTGAAGAAAAGGAGGTAACAAAAGATAAAGTATCCACCTTTTTGTATCGTGCAATAGATGAAATGGAGACACGATTCAATGATGAACAATCGGAGTCTGTCTCCGGATTGGTGAAGATTGGTATTGCGAATCTAACCGATATGTTTGGCGAAATAAAAAAGAATGTTCCTTCCTACACGGACCAAATTCTGACCTTTCTAAGTGCGCCCGAAAACAGGGAAAATGTCAAAACCTATATTTCGGAAAAACTCTCAGAATACGCGGACAATACCTTCTCTAAAATCGACTACGCCGAGCGCGATCAAATTCTAGCCAAATACAATTATCTGGATACTCAACAAGCCGTTTCTGGGCTACAGGCAGAGGTGGCGTTGTACGATATTATGTTAAAGAAGTACCTGTTTGCCGGACTCTTTATCGCACTCCTTTGTGCTATTGGAATTATGTTTGCACCCGAAGTTTCGAAGGGAGAATTTGTGATGTATACTTTGATAAGTCTTGGTTTGCTTTTTTCTGGCTTGATCCTGCCCATGATTGAAATCGATGCACGTATAGCAGATATAAGTTTTAGCGTATTAGGAGAACAGATCACTTTTTCTGATCAGGTACTCTATTACAAAAGCAAAAGTATTCTTGAGGTTGTGCAACTGATGCTGACACAAGGCAAGCCTGATGTTTTGATTGTAGGTGTTCTTGTGCTAATGTTTAGTGTCATCTTTCCCGTCGCGAAGCTTATCAGCTCGATGATCTACCTTTTCATCCCTTCTTTGGGAACGAATCGGTTCATGCGGTTTATGGTCTTCCGAACCGGAAAATGGTCCATGGCCGATGTCATGGTGATTGCCATTTTTATGGCTTTTATTGGTTTTAGAGGAATCTTGACTGAACAGCTTAGTCAACTCGATAGTCTTTCCAGCAACCTGGATGTGCTGACCACTAATAGGTCGTCTTTACAAGATGGCTTTTTTCTGTTTACCACTTTTGTCGTCTTGAGTTTGCTGGTCACGCACCGGTTACAATTCAAACAAGAGGACATAGTAACAGCAGAGGCTGTCGTTGAGGCAGAAGCACCGCTTACCGAGGAAGAGTGATCTTGTTCTTCTTAAATCCACCTCCAATCCGGAAACAGGTGTCTCCGGATTAGAAGTAGGATCAATTCATATTGGAAGAATCTTCCAATACAGAGGGGAGATTATTTTGAAACGCCCGGCATAGAGGAGTAGATATAGTCTCCATGATGTCCGTTAAAATAGCGATCATATTTCTTAAAAAACGCTTTGCGCTTTGCTTCATCCGGCCATGCTGCTGCTTCTAAGCTATCCCAAGCTTTGTTGAGTTCACCCAAATCAGAAAAAGACCTAAGTATATAAACGTGTACCACTTCTCTATTGTCCGCTCCCCAGCCATGCTGCATAGGATAAAAGGCAATTAGGTGAGGGTTTTTATGCGTTACTTTTTCCAAATATTCTTTGTTCAGCGCTTCGTACTCTTCTGTTGTTCCATCATCGGGATAAGCGCGATATAGTTTTTGTATATAAACGACCCTACTTGAATCTGTT
Source organism: Saprospiraceae bacterium (assembly GCA_037968695.1). Taxonomy (GTDB): domain Bacteria; phylum Bacteroidota; class Bacteroidia; order Chitinophagales; family Saprospiraceae; genus Opimibacter. Next base: position 2,853 of record JBBKWA010000268.1, on the reverse strand, counting down.
TGGGCTGATGGAAACTTTGCTCCTTCTGTGGTAGCATAAATTTCATCTGAATGCTGGTGCACAACATACCGATTCATTTTTTTCATAAATGCCTCGCGCGCTGCTTTGTCTGGCCATGCTGCGGCTTCCAACGCTTCGTTTCTTGCCTGCGCTTTTTCAATGTCTGCCCATGTATTATAGGTGGTGACAAAAACGACATCGGCATTGTCTGGAGTATACATGTGACTAAGCACTGCAGTTGATCTGATGAATTCATTTTTCATGGTCACCTTTTCATTATACTCTTTCGATAGCGCTGTCCATTGTTCCGGGTTGGCCGTTTCATCGTCAAGGCCAAAGTTCCATGCGGTATAGGCAAAGGCTACATATTCCGGTCGAGTGATATCCTGTGCAATTCCTTGCACGGAAAAACTAAGGAATAAAAAAAGGATAAAAATCCCTGTTAATAATTTGGTCTTCATTTTTATGATTTTGGTTGGTTAATAATTTTGTTCTGATGCATGACAACACACTCTATAGCGACGTCCGCGTTATAAAAAAAATGATCTCCCAACACTGAAAAGGGGGTTGAATTATTTCACTGTTTTGGTGTGTTCTTTGGGCAATGGGTTGCCCAATATACAAAACTTCGTCGATTGCATTCAAAAACAAAGTGAAATCCTTTATGCCTTAAGGGCCGATTGAATTTAGCTACACATGAGCGATTTATAGCATCAACGAAAGCTTGGTTTTAAGCAGCCCTAATCCTGAAAAGGAATGTGAGAAGTCTAACCGCTCTGTGCTGTTGCTCCTTTGCGCATATCTCAAAGACCCAGAACGTCAATCCCTTGATCAAAGATGATGTCAACAGGAATTCCTTTCTCCTCCAATCGATCCAAATCAGCCTGCAACTCCGGACGAATTATCGCCATTTCATTTACCAGCTTAGTCACTCCCTCATAATCACCCTCTCCTTGCAATATTAATATTTTAGCAGATAAGGCATTGATCGCCTCTTCCATTAATTCGAAATTGACTTTATAGGTATTGGTTTCCGGATTGCGTTCAAATGCTCCCATCTCTTTGAAAAAACTAAATCGTATCATATTGGCAATTCCATGTGCGCTAGAAGCGCCAAAACGAACAGACCTAAAAATACCCGCCATAAACGTGGTATAATATTCCTTTAGATCACCATCCAATTCGCCGCGCTTATGCAGTTCCGTAATCATGAATAGACCAAGGATATCCGCCTTCCCCTCTTCCAAGCCTGAGGCGTTTTCTTTAAGCGCATCTCTAACGGTGCCTTTCCCGTCAAGTGTGTTTTTTATACCCAGTCCATGGGCAACCTCGTGAAACATCGTGTTGGCAAAAAAGGCATCAAAACTGATGTACTTCCGCTGCGATTCATCGATCAGCTCTTTAGAAATTGGAACAAGTATTTTGTCAAATTTTGCGCGCATAGCATTCTTTAGTTGTGAGCGTCTGGTTCCTTTTTCCAATTGCACTTTTTCATCGTTTGGGAGGTTGACTGCAATTGTTTTTCCGGCCGCATTGCAATCACCGGCATAGTATATGACATCGAATGCAGCAAGTTGACTATCCGTTCCCGGTTTTTCTTTTTTGTATTTATTCTCCACCGGCAACCCTTTTTGCAGTTCTGGTAAAAAAGCAGCATATTTTTCAAGGCGCTTACTCCATTCCATATCTTTAACCAATACATAGGTTTCGTGCGCAGCCTTGTAGCCGAATAGCTGGTCCTCATAAGATTCGATTGGCCCCGTGATCATATCTATCCTGTTGGTCTTCATGTCCATCCAGGCAATGTCACTGGCGTAATAATCGTCTGTTAAAAAAGCGTCCGCTCTTAGGTTTAAGTAGTTTTTTAATTCTTTGTTTTCCGCGAGCGCTGCGGCCTGTTTTAAAAGCCCTGCTATTTGCGATACTTCTTTTGCAAAATGCTTGTGGTAAGGAACGGTGATAAGCATTCCGTTTTCATCTCTTCTTAAAAACGTATACAATGATTTTTTATCCGGAAGATCTGCTGCTTCAAACTCCTCTTTCGTCATATCAGCAGGATAGTAGTTGCCCCCTGGTGGCCTTTCCCCTATCCCGGGAAGAAATGGCTTTTCACCATCAAGCTTATCCCATGGCCCGTAGTTTATTTTAACAAATGTTTTAGCTGCATCGTCCTGTAGCGCCATGAGAAGCGAATCTCTTGCCGGATAAGATTCATACCAATACATTTCATCAATGATTTTAGCCACCTCTATCAAAAGTGGAATGATCTTTTTTTCACTTTCCGTTAAGGAACTGATATCCGTCGTTAGCTTAAATGAGGTGTATTTGTTTAATAGGTTTTTATCAAACGCTCCCGTTGCGGCTTCGTTTGTGGTTTCACCCCCTTCTTGTTTGATCTGATTACATGAAATGGTGAGTAGGGCCAACAAGGCCAGGTAATAGAGATTTATAGGCTTCATTTTACATTGTCTTCTGTGAGTGCACAATTTAGGCAAAAGGTTGTTGTAAGGGGTTGTTCTTGGTCGAGAGAGGAATGCGTATTGTCTAAACACTGCTGTTTGCACTTAATGTCGGTCGTTGAGGTATTCAGAATCCAAGATGCGTGAATGGTTTTATTTGGTGGTACACGTCCTTAAACGCTACTACAATCTCGCATTAAAAACTCGTCTTTGAATGTATAAACAATCCCCATTCGCCCAGGTGGTTACCCGCATAGCTAAATTGAAAAAAGAAGTTGTTGTACATTAAAACACTTACCGCCGGACCACCCCCATAAAGCCATTTATTGGCCAGGGGATTTTTGTCTCCAGTATAAGGATCATTGACAAAGCCCACGTCTGCAAGCAACGAAAG
>JBBKWA010000267.1:0-3803 GCA_037968695.1 Saprospiraceae bacterium | reverse complement strand
GTAAGGATAGCCTTTTCATCAAGGGTTGTCTCAATTCAACTATTAGCATCTATCTTTATCCGCTCAGAAGGAAAAACATGGTAAGATCGTTCGTAATACTATTATATTCAATTTCTCTTGTATTCTCTATACTGGCACCATCTGTCTTGAATTTGCTTGATCTGGAATATACGAAAGTGATCATGATGGAAAGCACTACGGATGAATCTCAAACTAATGGCGAACTCAGTTTAGAGGAGGACGCACAGACCATTCAACCTTTGTCTACGACTCCCGGATTCTATTTCGTTGAACGCCAAAAAGGGATCAATTTTCATTTGGAAGATGGTTCGATTCATCTGGCGAGTATCCACCTACCTCCTCCCGAATTTTTCGGCTGATTTTCCAGCGATTTTATTCTAATTTTTAGGGCCTTCTATTCGATGTAGGGGTTGGGTTAATTTTAAATTTACACTGTAATTTTCATGAAGAAATTTTTTGATTTCAGACATATAAAAGGTGACCTGTTTGGAGGGCTCACGGCCGGAATTGTAGCGCTGCCTTTAGCGTTGGCATTTGGTGTCAGCTCTGGGTTGGGACCAAGTGCTGGTTTATACGGTGCCATTTTTGTAAGTTTTTTTGCTGCTCTTTTTGGCGGAACGAATACGCAAATATCCGGTCCGACTGCTCCTATGACAGCAGTGAGTATGGTCGTGATAGCCGGGATTATAGCGATCAATGATGGTGATGTAAGTAAAGCCTTGCCCGCTATTTTAACTGTTTTCTTATTGGCAGGATTATTTCAAATTGGTTTGGGTTTGTTAGGTGTGGGAAAAAATATCAAATACATCCCCTACCCTGTAGTTTCCGGGTTTATGACAGCCATTGGTATTATTATTCTGGTCACCCAGATTCTTCCTGCCATAGGCTACTACCCCAAAGAAGATGTAGAATTTGTTTCTCAATTTAAACCTCACGCGGAAGAAATAATATTAAACAATATCCTGAAGGAGGAATCTGGAGAAGGCATATTGGTTCTCGAAGATTTTAAAGAGACAATCGAAAGAGCCGAACATATCAGTCAGGAAGATATTTTGAGGGAATCCCAAACCTTGGCAGCATCAGAAGCTTCGGGGGTTCTTGGGACACTAAAGGTTTTACCTGGTGCACTCAAACATATCCTATGGCTGGAATTATTACTGGCGCTTGGGACGATATTCATTATCTACGGCTTTAAGCGAATCACTACAGCTGTACCAAGTACACTTGTGGCATTGATCGTGATGTCCGCTATTGCAGTCGGGTTTAGTTTGGATTACCGGCCTATTGAAGAAATCCCAAGCGGATTACCGATTCCAAATTTTGAAATATTTACTAATCTCAGCCTGTCCAGTATTACACCTTATATATTTACGGCCCTCACCCTTGCCTTACTCGGGGCGATCGATTCCCTTTTGACATCGGTAGTAGCCGACAATATGACAAAGACTAAGCATAATCCCAGCCAAGAACTTGTTGGCCAGGGAATTGGCAACAGCATCGGGGCGATTTTCGGTGGGATTCCCGGCGCCGGAGCGACCATCAGAACCGTAGTCAATATTAAATCAGGCGGAAAAACAAAACTGTCGGGTATGACGGCGGGCGTCATCTTGCTAATAATCTTATTGGCCTTAGGCCCTGTAGCATCGAAGATTCCAGCGGCAGTGCTGGCCGGAATTTTGATTACTGTAGGAATTGGCGTGATGGATTACAAAGGTTTAAAGGCAATACCTTATATGCCACGTCCTGAGGTCATTATTATGATTGTCGTCCTAGTTCTTTCTTCTACCTGGAACCTGGTGTATGCCGTAGGAATAGGCCTTGTGATTGCTTCAATCATGTTTATGAAGAAAATGGGTGACATGACCGGTGAGCAGTCAGATGTCAAATCCCTTTCGGATGAAAAAGCCTGGGATGACGAACATGATTTTCCGGTATCCTTGAAGGAAAGAGTGTACATAAAGCATATCAAGGGACCACTCTTCTTTGGGTCTACTAGTGAATTTCAACAACTAGCCACCCAAATTCCTGATTCAGCAGGTATCGTGGTCATTCGTATGGAGAGAATGCAATATATAGATCAATCCGGCTTATATGCTATGGAAGATGTTTTGGTTGATCTTGCCGCCAGAGATATAAAAGTCGCCATGGTAAATGTATTGCAGCAACCTGGGTATATGCTCGAGCGAATTGATATCATTCCAGACTTGGTTCCGAAAGATCAAATCTTCACATCTTTTAAGGACTGCTTGACATGGATTAACAAAAACATTAATAACGAATCAATCTCAATAGCTAAAAAATGAAAGCACATACAAGAGAAACACAGGCCACAATGACTCCTCAAAAGGCACTGGAATATTTGAAAGACGGAAACTTGCGCTTCCAAAACAATTTACGCGCAAATAGAAATTTGTTACAACAGGTCAATGAAACGGTCGATGGCCAATTTCCTTTTGCCACTGTGCTGAGCTGCATTGATTCAAGGGTATCTGCTGAGTTGGTTTTTGATCAGGGTCTTGGCGATATTTTTAGTATCCGCATTGCAGGAAATTTCATTAATGAAGACATCCTCGGAAGTATGGAGTTTGCATGCAAATTGGCAGGCACAAAATTAATCGTCGTCTTAGGGCACACGAGTTGTGGCGCAGTGAAAGGAGCATGTGACCATGTCCGACTTGGCAACCTCACCGCTCTGGTGAAGAAAATTGAACCGGCCGTAGCATCCGTGGCAGAACCAACTGATGAGGCCCTTCGAAATTCCAGCAATGCAGACTTTGTTGATAGCGTAGCACATAAAAACGTTGAAATGTCCATTCAAAACATTCATCAACAGAGCCCTATACTAAATGAAATGGAAAAGAAGAATGAGATTCTAATCGTAGGGGCCATGTATGATATCAGCAGTGGACAGGTGGAGTTTGATATTTAATGAGTAGCGTACAGAATAAATTTTGTACGCTACTCATTGTTCCATTACAGGATAATGTGATACTTTTTTTCCGGCTCTATATCATTATCAGATACAGGACTAGTAAAAAAGAACCAATCCGCTCGAGCGGATCTCGTCGCTCTAAAAACTCACCTGCGCTTCAAGTCTTGTTTCTGGGTTACTTGTTCAATTTGCATTCGATGTCATGCTTCCTTTTTTTTCAGCTTGCGGACCCAATAGCATTATCAGCTGCTGGGCGAGCGGAAAATGAAGGTAGATTGAATGTTCGAACAGTTTTGCGGGACAGGACCTTTCCTGTCGAGGAGATTTTCAAGACTAAATATTTAATGACCTAAACCCGCTAAACCTTGTAACCGTAGGTGACAAAACTAAACCCGCTAAACTCATCGACCTTCCTCGCTAGCCATCGCCTTGGCATGATCGGGAGCTCTATCCTCGTCAACAAAGCTTTCACACCTACGGCGCGAGTTGGGGATTTTTGGGCTCGTCAGTTTTACCAAGATGTCACACCTACGGCGTGAGATAGGCACAGATTAGAGCGACTGGATTTTACTTTGCGAGAAGACTTTTCAATAGCTGAGGAACTTTGCCTTCCGCCTCTTCAGCCTCTTCCGCTTGCGAACCCAATAGCATTATCATCAACTGGGCGAGCGGAAAAATAAGTTGGTCAGTTCGCTCTAACTCCCGCTGCAGCGGGATTAGAGCGACTGGATACTTCAAAATGAAATGGTGCTTCTGAAATATAAAATCTTGCCTTCCGCCCTTCCGCCCTTCTGCCTCTTCTGCTATTTAGTCAAGGATCATAGGTTAAGCCATTTATCATATATTAATA
>JBBKWA010000266.1:0-11614 GCA_037968695.1 Saprospiraceae bacterium | reverse complement strand
CTTCTTATCCGGAAGATCCGCCGCTTCAAACTCTTCTTTGGTCATATCCGCAGGATAGTAGTTGCCCCCTGGTGGCCGCTCCCCTATCCCGGGAAGAAATGGCTTTTCACCATCAAGCTTATCCCATGGTCCGTAGTTTATTTTTACAAACGTTTTTGCTGCTTCATTATCCAGGGCAAGGAGTAATGAGTCTCTTGCCGGATAGGATTCATACCAATACATTTCATCAATTATTTTTCCAACCTCGATGAGTAACGGGATGATCTTTTTTTCACTTTCCGTTAAGGTGCTGACATCTGTCGTTAGCTTAAAGGAGGTGTATTTGTTAAGCAGGTTTTTATCAAAACTTGAATCTGATACCTGCTCGGTTGCCTCTGATGAACCTTTATTTGCGCGGCCGCATGAACCGGCAACTGTTAGCGCAGAAAGAAAAAATAAGAAGTGTATTTTTTTTAACATTATCATCTATTGTTTTTTTTGAAGGCACAATTTAGCAAAAAGGAGGGTGTGTTCCCTTTTGTTGGTCGATAAAACGATAAGCGTTGTCTGTTTTAGGCTTGGTGATAGCTTCAATACTGTTAATGTCTTTTCTGCACAACCCTTTTGTTTCCCGGATAATTGTTGTTGATTATTATTCCTTTTTTAATAGAAGTGTTTTGGCAGTCGGATGTCGTCGGCCGCCTACGGTTGTGCGATACCCTTCCTTATATTCCTCCTTACGAAATCTTAATTTATTTCAAGCGGTAGCACTTGTATTAAAATAAAAAAGCATCACCAAGTGGTGATGCTTTCCAATAATACGTGTTATGCAATTTGGTACTATTGTTTCACTAATTTTTTGACACCACTGAATTCATTCGTACGCAATTCGTAATAATATAAACCAACAGGAAGGTTTGTTAAATCCAGCTCTGCGACATGTCTGCCAGGTGACATGATATTGTCAACCGCAGTCAGAACCTCATTTCCATTCATGTCAAATAAAATCATTTGAACCTTGCCCTTCACTGGCACCTGGAATCCGATTTCGACATGACCACTTGTTGGGTTGGGTCTGGACTGTTCAAGTCCATAGGCCCATTCTCCTGCCTCTTTAACTGCTGTGGTTCCCTGAAAGAATTGGTAGGGGATTTCGATCGTTCCCTCAATGGCATCCGGGGCGAAGCCAAGTTGTTCACCATTGGTCACATAAAGACTACCAGAGGCGTCGTTTTTAAATCTAAACTCTATTTCCTTATCTATATCTGCTACATTTCCATTGACCAACATGACGACGCGCCAGACTTGAAGCTTGTCATTAAATTCAAGATATCCTACGCCACGGCACTCATCCTCTATAAAGGCACCTACTATCAAATCTTCTTCCTCCTCTTCGCCTATTAATGAAAGATTTGCGGCCCCATTAATATTCATGTTGTATTCATACTTATAGGGGTCTGTTTCAAATCCATCTCCTCTGGAAGCATCAAAAATAATGGTCCCTGCGTTTTGAAGGTTAAGCTTATACCCTTTTCCCGGATTAAAGAACTTAAGATTGCCAAGCCAAGAACTTGTTGATTCTTGAAAGGCAGAAAATTGCGTCTGGCTTTTCAAGATATCTCCTGTTTCTGCGGCACTCAATCCTGTCAGCACAATACCAACAGGCTCCGGATTAAGTCTCGGAAACCCTATCCAACTCCAGTTGCCACTAACATCCAACACAATGGTTGAGGGAGATGGCAGTCCTGCAACTCTAAGCGTGTCAGGCGCATTGGAGAGGTGGACCAAATAGCCAGGACCTAACTGAAGATTACTTAGGCTACCACTCCAATTAGATGATGGGCTGTAGGTGGTCGTTTGTGCTTTTGACTTAATCGTGATAGCGTTTCCGGAGGGAGCATCCAGTAGGTTTAGGAATATTTGTTCCTTAGACATGTCATCTGCTTCCAGGTTTAACGATATCCAGTTCCATCCTTTGTTTAATGGTATCACCTGATGGAACCCTATTGGGTGTAAGATAAATGGGCTTTCCACTGTGCCCGTCGTCTTGTCTAGTGTGAATGTTACATCTTCCACAGCACTGTATTCTACGCCGCTGAGCGCTCGCCAAAAACGGAAGTTAACTGTCTCGGCTCCACCGCCACCAAGTACGTTGCTGTATACAGTAAGAAACGCTCGATAAACATCCAATGATGGGATGTATTCGATATTGGAAACACCTCTAATCTGTCCACCAACAAATGCACCAACAAGATCTCTCGAATCTGTAGATAAATTTGTGTCTGTATCATCCAAACTAAACTGGGCAACAACCGTCATACTGTATTGATATGCATCTGAATTGAATGGCCAGTTAACCGGCTTGGCAAGAAGTTCAAAAGTGACATTCATTGAAACAGGTAAACCATCCACCATGGCCGCAACCACACCTGTATAGATACCAGGAAGTAGATTTGTATCTACTGCAAATTCAATCGTGCTTTCATTCTCTGAAAGAATCGATCCGCGTTTCTTAAGCGGTGTTAACCACGCAGGATACTCAATTATCGATGGATCATCTGCTATCTCTAATGAAAACGCTTTACTGAGCAAAGAAGTATTTTTTAGCATCGCGGACATGGTGTGCTGTTCTCCTTGATAGCCTGACATATACAAATCTCCTGGGTCCCAAAAGACCGGGCTTACATTTACGAGAAAGGACCATTCTGTTGCATATTTCTGAACATTACCACTACCGTCTTGCAATTCAGCAACACGCGCGGTTACGAGTACACCCTCCAGATCGAGCTGATCCAGTAAGGGGGGTGATGTGTTAATAATTATTTTGTTTTCAAAACAGGAAGTGGTAAAAGGAATTGGTTCGCCTGTATCCTCACGGACTAGTGTGATATCATTCGGGTAATTGTCGATATCGCAATTAATCAGTTTGTCAAAACGCACACTTACTTCCTGGCCTTCTCTTAAAAATCCATCGGATGGTGTTGGTATTCCAAAAGGAGCAATTGAAGTACGATCGATAGTGCCTGTTTTTTCAGAAGAATAGGTGATTCCACCACCGCCACCACAAAAGGCCTTGGCCCTCAAGCGATATTTTCCATCAGGGAAATTGGAAACATCAAGGAATACATCATAAAAGGGTCCGGTAAGATCTTCCTTGTCAACCGTAAACTGATTTACGTATCCCTCTCCTTCCTTCTTAATTTGAATGGTGAGTGATTCAAACAGTTCGTTGTTAGTGTCGTAGCCGGCAAAAGCAGCATGTATGGTGTCGTTGCTTTGTTGGTTGACCAGCCAGCCATCATCCGGTAGCGATAACGCTACATCTGTACAGATGGTTTGCCATTCAATTCGACTGATATATGCCGTATCCGCATTGACGAGATTTCCATTGTCCTGCCATAGCTCATATTCGCAAGGTGGATAGATCATGACCGCTACATTCTCATAGACAGAAGCCAAGGGCCCCTGATCAAAAGACAAAACAAGATTTGCTGTTTGGTTGTGCTCCAAAAAGAAGGTGCCATCGCCACTGCCAATCCATTGGCCGGCAAGTGTTACGATAAGACCATCGGGATTAGACGTCCCAATCACACGTACTGCATATTCTCTTGTTTCAAAACTTTCGCTGATATTGGTAATCTGACAAATAAAATTAGCTGGTTCCCCACGAGGAATATTGGTTTGTTCGGGGGGAAATATCAGGATAGTCGCTCTATCCCGTGCCTGCGTTCCCGGCTCCTGCGGACAGCTAGTAGTTCCTAATTTAAGTTTGAATGCAGGGACATTGTAAGCTGTGTCCTTCAAAATATCAACACTTAAAAAATCACCTAGATCATTATCATCCAAAACATACCCCACCGTTCGGGTCTGAGTATCTTCGGTGCCTTCGTTTACACTCTCCGACCATCTTACTTTGCCCATTATTCCAAACTCGGTGTCAGTCCATGCCCCGCCTTCCGCAGTGATTTTAGCGCCTAGCGCAAATTCTGTATTAAAAAAAGTGTTGTATTCATAGGAAATCATTGAAACGTTTTCCGAGGACAATTCTTTGCTTATAGGTGCCCCCGCACTGAAGGAAATATTCTCTTTGAATTCCGCAAGGCTATCTCTGTTCCATTCATTCTTTTTGAGCACATTGCTCCACGAAAGGCTGTCTGCGATGAGATTGTTAACCTGGGCTTGATCTTCCGCTGACAAGTTTTCAAAAGGCTGGTCATCAAGAATACTCTCTTTTAGAAAAGAAATCGTTGGGAGCAGCGTCGCCTTGATATGTTTTTCTGTATAAACAAAAGTCGTTGCAAAATTCATTCCCGATAAGGACGGAACGATATCCACATTTGATGTACAAGTTGCAGGGTCAAATGTGAGCAGTTCCGATAAAGAAAACTCCTGGTTGTAGGCCGCACCAATGTAAACATCACCATCATTGCCCGTGAGATTTTCTAAATCAGAAGTTGAAAAGCGTTCATTGAATGTCATGGTGTGAAAAAGTCCCTCCCGATCAAAGTTGTCGCGACCGGCAGATGCTTCAAATTTTATGTTCGCTGCAGCGCCTACATCAGAAAACGCTGTTAAAACCTTAGCACCAACATATAGATCTAGATACACTCCACCTTCTCCGCCTACAAGCACTTCAGATGTTGAAAAGCTTGTGAACGATGACCCTTTTTCAATAAAACTATAGCTGCCATCTCCCGGAGGATCGTGAAGAATTAATGAGGGAATCTCGGGTGTTCGCGTAAAAAAAGTTGGCGTGTTGCTCTTAGTTCCAGTCACGAAAATCCAGTATTCCAGTGGCGCTGATTCAACAAGATCAACTTCCGGAATAACGTACAATAGTTTTTCGTGATCATGAAACAACGGGTTAGACGCCGTGATAGGGTTGCCCGCATCAATGACGTAAGTGGCATAGCCTCCAATGATTGGTACCTCTATGGCCGTTCCTTCTCTATCACTGATGTAATCATATATTTTGAGAAAACCGGTATCAATATAACAGTCCGTACCTAGTAATTCCTTGACTTCAAACTGGACAATATAGCTGGATCCTTGCTCCATCAGGATGATCGCTTCTCCTTCAGAATTGGTGCACGACGTGACCTCGGCACCCCCATCCTCAAAATTGGCGGTAATAGATAAAGGAGACCTGTAGATAAATTTTACGGTTGGTACAACATCATTATAGGAAGTATCATAAGTAGTCACTATAACAATTTCTTCGGGGTGAGTAATAATTTCTCCGTTAGGAAGTGTCTCTATGTACTCCGCGATGATGGAATCCGTATCCGTTGTGATTATTGTTTCCGCGGTATCTCTAACCGTAAGGTCAATGTCCACCCCAATATTAAAAATCTGATCCGCGATCGTTGAATAATTTGGATTTGTCTCAGGTAATATGTTTGTGACCATAACCGTATATTTCGTCGCCGGCAGGTTATACAACGTCAGCAAGCCATTGGCGTCGGTAAGATGAGTTTCTTCAAAACAATTTCCAGGAGAGGTAACTAATACTTCAACCTGCCCACCCAGCGGGGCGGCACATCCTCCCTGAACGATAATGTTCAAAAAATCTGTTTCTATGTCTTCAAAATTTATATCTGTCTTGTCTGCCGCAATCAAAAAAGTCGAGACCGCGTCCCCGGTTGCGTTTTCAAAATGGTGATGCAGAAATACCGGCTCAAAGCTATAGGTGCCTTCATCCTGAATAGCAAAAGACCAATCCCCGTTGGCGTCACTCTTAATGCCAAAATCCGAACCATCCAATAGTATTTTTACATCCTTTATACCACAGCTCGCTCCGTTGCTTGACTCGGGATAGGTGATCCTTCCACCCACCGTAAATACGGTAAGGTCTGTGAAATCAATTCCAGTTACGTTATTACTATTTTCATCCAAACTCCTTGTTATGGTGTCTGGTGTAAACTCATGTGGCTCTGAACCCATTTTAAAGGGCACAACAATAAACTCCGCGCCATCAAAATAATAGATGTCTTTTATTTCATAATAGCCCTCAGCGTTGGTTATCGCACAATACGTTTCTGTGCAGTCTGGTAACGGCTGACCTCCGGTAGGAATATCGGATAATGGCGATATTGTCACATTGACCTCTACCCCTATTACGCCTGCACCTAGTTGTGATTTAACGTGTCCTGAAATTTTACCATTTGGTTTGCTGAATCCATTATCTGTATCAGGCAAAATAGTGCCCTCCTCAGTGATAGGGGACAATGTGTAAGTATAATCGTAACCCGGAATACCGTTCTGGTCACTATAGGCGGTAGCATTCGCGCTAAGAATGGCCAGTTCTTCATTCCCACCACTGCCGTGAATACTTCTTTCAATTCTTATTTCATCACACGACGCTGATATATTGTTCCAGCTAAGCTTTGTCCGGTTAGCATATGCTCCATCGGTGGCATCTAAATCAATGCCTAAGGTAGAGCCTGTATCATAGGCTCCAGGGGCCGACTGGGAGGATTCATGTATGCCCCAAGCAGGAGTATTAGCATATGTCGTTACCGCATAGCTATACGATTCTCCCTGGGATACTGCATTATCTGTATAAGTTAATTCTGAACCAATAACCGCACTAATCGTGATTCCATCGCGATAAATCACGAAAGAATGTTGATCACTTGGAATATCTGTTTCACTGGTCCAGGTTATAATAATTTTGTCAAGAAATTCATCATCTGTAGCCTTTACTCCGGATGGGGCCTTTATGGCCGTTGTAACCCCTGTTCTGCTTTCGTTTGAATTGACTAATGTCGAGCAACTTTCCGACGTAGCGCAAGTCCCAACCGGTTTTTGACCACTATAGTATGCCGTAAAAAAGATTTCATCCGATCTGCCTGGGCCAACATGTTGATAACTATAATCATCCTCCGCAACACCCCCTATGTAAAAATAAGCGCAATCGTTTGACGGTGGATATGAACAATTTTGCCAATTATTTTTCCAGCCTACCAGTGATCTATTCATGGAGCAGGAGCAAAAGTTAGAATAAAATCCACTCCACGTTACGATGTAGTAATAGTCACTGTTGTGTGAATTATCTGTATTAAACGCGTGAGCCATTTCCGTTGGCGGAGATGTGTCTGGTGGTTGCGGTGACTCTGGTAATAACCAGGTAATCAGACTTAAAAACAGAGTGATGCTTAAGGTTTTCATTTGTTTTGGTATTGGTTTAAAAAAGGATCTTGTTTTTGGTTTTGAGGTGATGTCCCCAATTTGTTCACAAGTTCCTGATTAAAAAACGGTGATGCTACCCCCAATTTATGCGGGACAGTACTTCCCTCCCGCATAAATTGGGGGTAGCTTTTTGTGCCATATAAGGTTACTTTTGGAAGGTGAAAAAGATCAACCTAGGTATTATCGAAGACGAACGGATCGTCATGGACGGCCTTGTTATGTTGTTCGCTGAGCAACCTGACATTTGTTTACATAGCACTGCAGGCAGTGTCGAAGATTTTCTTAAAAATGAAGCGATAAGCGATATAGATATTATCCTGCTTGATATTCAACTCCCTGGAATGTCTGGTCTTGATGGTATTCGGCCATTAAAAGACCTGTCCCCGAAGGTGGAGATCATTATCCTCACCACCCATGAAGACGAAGAGATTGTTTTTAAAGCCTTATATGCCGGTGCCTCCTCTTATATCTCCAAAAGATCTTCTATTGACAATGTATTAGGCGCTGTGCGGACAGTTCACAGAGGTGGATCGTATATGTCTCCGTTTATCGCGCGTAAGGTTTTTGAATACTTTGCGCCTAAAAAAATAGCCGAAGAAACACTGACGCCTAGACAAAAACAAATTGTGCAAGCGCTGGTGGATGGGGATAGTTACAAAATGATCGCCGACAAATTGCTTATTTCTAACAATACAGTTTCTGACCACATTCGAACCATTTACAAAAAGCTACATATTCATAGCAAATCCGAACTTATTTCAAAATCCTTTAGAGGTGAAATTTGAAAGGCCAAAATTTTTTAGTGCTACACAAATAGTGTGATGCGGTTTTTGATAAATAGGTTCTTATCTTGCTTTTAGATATTTTCTTGATGCACCGACACCTTCTGGTCCTTTTTCTTCTTTTTTTTCTTTACACCACAGCCCTTTCTCAGCGCGAATCACTGGAGCCGTCTTATTCCACCATGTGGGTCGCAAAAGATATTCCCAACAACAACGTCACCGCTATAACACAAGATACGCTTGGTTATATGTGGATCGCTACAAGAAACGGTCTTTTTCGTTATGATGGAATAAGATATAAGCCCTTTAAAAACGCACCCGGCAAGGAAAAAAAGATAAGCTTCAATATGATCACCGGTATCTCCTTGGTTCACAACCGATTTCTTGTTATCGAGGGGTTGAGAGCACTCAATATAATTGACGCTTATTCTGAACAACTGATATACGAATCTCCATCTGACAAAGTCTTTCTTCAATCAATCAACGATGGTGATCAGTGGTATTTCCAGTTTGAAGACAAAACTTTTTCAAACTATTTATACCGCTTAACCCAGGATGGTCAATTAGAACTCTTGCCGCTGGAACTCCCTTCAGGCGTGCGCATGAATAAAGCATGTTTTTGTGGGCCGGGAGCGTTGTATTTTTTTGACTTAAAGGGGCGTTTTTGGAAAACCCGCTTTGATGAACAAGCTCAATTGACACTGCTTGATTCTATTCAATTTTTTGAAAGAACAAAAGCATATCCGCCTCCTTTGTTTTGTGATAAAAAAAATCAGGTTTGGGCACTGGATAACCAAATAAGGCCTCACAACAGTGCGTATCGTTTGACACCTGAAGGGCAATTTTTAAAAGAACATAATTTGGTGCAGGATCTCATCCTTATTCCGGACAATACGGAAAACGTTTTATGGATGATTGACCCGCAGGATTATCTGCTTTGTCAAATGGATCTTTCGTCAGGTGATAAAAAGATATTCTCCAAACTCCCGTTACCAATTATAAGTGTTACGACTGTTTTTAAAGACCGGCTAGGAAATGTTTGGATAGGCACTCAGTTTGGTCCGCACAAGGGTGTCCTTTTGTCACATCCCCATGTTGCAGAATTTAAAAAATTTCTATACCAGCCCGGAAAGGAATTTTCTATTGGTACCGCTTGCAGAAGTATTTCAAACATCCCCTCTGGCAACTTACTCATTGGCGGAAGAGATGGTTTTTTTTCGTGGAACAAGTCCACTAACACTACCAAAAAAATTAACCCTACAGACGTTAGCGATAAAACAACCTTCTTTAATGTTTGGGATGTGATAAGCAACCCCCTCTCTAATACGGTTTGGTTTACAAAAGAAGAAGGTGGGTTGTTTCGTTTTAATATAGACAGCGGGATGGTCTATAATTATCGTCCAAAGAATAATGCAAGTGATCGATACCTTGGAATAGCAATGGGCGAAAAAGACAAGATTTGGATCGGAACAAGAAGTGGGGTTTCATGGTTTGATACGAATACTCAAAATCATGATCCCCTCGAAAAACACTCCTCAAGGTTTTATGATGTAAGCGGATACAAGTGGGTTTCTGCTGATGACAACCACTTTTGGCTTTGTAGTTCTAATGGGCTATATCTTTTTAATAAGGAAAGGGATGTTGTAAAGCGCTATGCTACTGATACGGAGCCCTTTCTTTTTACGAATGAAGTGAATGATATTGTTCGTGATGGAGACACTTACTGGATTAGTACTGATAACGGACTACACGAACTCACCGGAAACATCATACAACGATATACGACAGACCAGGGGCTTTCCGATAATTCAATTGCCTCTGTTGAGTTGGACAACAAAGGTGACCTATGGATTGCAACTTTTAATGGCCTGAGCAGGCGTGATCGAATTAGTGGAAAATTTCAAAACTTTTATGTGGAAGACGGGTTGCCCCATAATGAGTTTAACCGATTAGGTAAACATAAAGACGCCGACGGAGATTTGTTCTTTAGTACGCAAAATGGTGTTGTTTTCTTTAACCCCGACAGCCTTAACAAGGAAATTATTTCCGCTCCGCTATTGCTGACTGGATTTTTATCCTTTGGTCGTAATGGTTCGACAATTAAAAAGTCTACGCTTGAGCTAAATGGGCTTGAAGAGGTTGAAATACCTGCTGGTAATAAATATTTTCAACTTGATGTTGCTCTCCTTAATTACATAAATGGCAATGAAAACAAATACGCTTATTACCTGGAAGGGCTTGAAAGCACTTGGCGTCCAATGAGCACTATTCCTTTTATACAATATAACAACCTCCCAGCTGGTACGTATACATTACACATAAAAGCCACTAGCGCTTCCGGTCAATGGGCAAAAAACACACTCCAAATTCGTATAACTGTACTTGAACATTTTTATCAAACAACTTCTTTTATCGTCTTACTAATGTTTCTTTTCTTTGGTGTTTTGTCTGTAATCCTACGCTACCGCTTTTTACAAGATTTAAAAATGGAGCGCATGCGAAATCAATTATCCCGAGACTTACATGATGAGGTGGGAGGCGTGCTAAGCGGTATTGCCATGCAAATGGATGTGCTGGAAAAGCGCTCTTCGAATGACATAAAGCCATTTATGAAAACCCTTGCACAAAGCAGTCGTAATGTTGTATCAAAAATGCGCGATGTAATCTGGGCTGTAGACTCCAGCAAGGATACATTTGAAGACTTGCAGGAAAGAATGAAAGCGTTTACACTGGAGCTGCTCGTGCCCTTAGATGTTACTTATAACTACACGTTTAAAAATATTGATAAAAACAAAAAGCTTAATGGTCTTTTTAGGCAAAGCGTATATTTGGTATTTAAAGAAGCTATGGTAAACATTATCAAACACGCCGATGCCAGCGAGGTTAATATTTGCTTGACTGTAAACAGGAAATATTTGGAGATGCGTATTTCGGATAATGGAAAAGGTTTTTCTCTAAAACCAAAAAGCATTGGACAGGGCTTGAAAAACATGGACAAAAGAGCAAAGCAGATTGGCGGTACTTTGCTTATTGAAGAAGGTAAAAACGGAGGTGTCATTCTTGTGTTAAACGCCCCACTTTAGGTCTTGATATTTTCGAAATCTAGTCCTTATTATTTTTTAACAGAAGGCCGTTTTCGTGAGCGGTGAGCGGTGAGCGGTGAGCGGAAAATAAAAAATAACCATTTAAACAATTCCTTATTTTTCTCTTTTCTCCCCCACTTCCCGTAGAGGCGGTATCTACGTTACACTCCGATTTTCTCTACCTTCAGACGCCAGACTTATAGACACAAGATATCAGTCATGTTTTTCTAAAACGAAACATACCTTCGTTTTTCTCTCCCGCTGAGCATCCGCCTCAGGCGAGATCTTCACTTCACTTCGCTCCGTTTTTCGTTTTTCTCCCCCGCTGTATACGCCTTCGGCTAACAGCCGGGTCTTCGCTCCGATCTTCTCTCTTTTCTTTCAAAAACTCGTCTTTGAATGTATAAACAATCCCCATTCGCCCAGGTGGTTACCCGCATAGCTAAATTGAAAAAAGAAATTGTTGTACATTAAAACACTTACCGCCGGACCACCCCCATAAAGCCATTTATTGGCCAGGGGATTTTTGTCTCCAGTATAAGGATCATTGACAAAGCCCACGTCTGCAAGCAACGAAAG
>JBBKWA010000265.1:0-31254 GCA_037968695.1 Saprospiraceae bacterium | reverse complement strand
TCCCTTCACCTTTAACCGTTCACCTTTTACCCTTTTTCTGATGCTGAACGCAAGTGAAGCGGATCAGTCAATCTTAAACTCATAGAATCCGTCTGGCACGACACGCGGCATCGTCGCCTTGGTACCCCAAAATGATTTCGCTGTGATATAATATTCTATCGTGACACCCGCCATACCACCGGGAATAGCAGCAGTAAAATGATCGGTTACATCCGACGGTTCCAACAACTCACTCTCCCACTTTTCCCGACCTTTCACACGCCACATCACCATAAGACTTTCCTTCACTAAACTACCGGCACTGTAATCCTTGATGACCACATCAAGCTTATATTCTTTCGCCTTCGGTACCACTGCAGGAATACGATCGACACTTATATACAACATGATAGGATCCCAAACCGCCCTCGTCCGGCAGTGAAGTGCATCACCCCCATTCCACCCGAGCTTTCCATAATGCCGGTACACCTCCGGATCAAGATATGGTTCACCGGCAACGACAAATTCAAAACCCTTGACCGTATAGCCGGGCATAGCCTCACGCCACTGACGCAATGCCACCGTATCCTGCCCAATACCAAACATAGGCACATAGATATGCTTATTTAGGATCAGCGAATTAGAATACGCCGCAAGATCATCTTCCCCATGATACTGCCCATAGACATCCGTATCCAATCGCAATATCTCATAAGGCCGCCCAAAAGCATTGTTCAGTTGACTCAACTCATACTTTACGATCCCTTCATAGACTTCATAATCCGGATGATCCACCGGCGGCCGCATGACCAGCAACCGCTCTTCATCCAATACTTTCATATAACAATCAATATGCTGGATTCCGCTCTCCTCAAAATTGGAGATGATATTGTATTCCCTAATCCCTAACTTCTGCTTGACATCCCCCCTGAATTTCTCTTCAGGGATACCCATATACTCATTTTCATTCTTCAAGACACAAGTAGAAAATCCCCGTTGCTGCCCATCAGAAAAGACATTACCACCGGTAAAAGCAAATTTCAGTTCGACCATTTCCAGATCTACAGAACTGGCGATAAATCTCGGTATCCGATCATCAGCAATCGTCAACTCGACCTCCCCCTGTTCATCAAAAAACAAAAACTGCAAAGAGTCATCACAAGCATAGCCCGACACCGGCGTAGAATAGATATACATCCCATCCGCCAGTTGCATTACACCCGAGGTATCATAGACCGCATGCGGACCCCAATCGCGCGTCCAGCTCACATCCCTCCCCTGCGGACTGGTGATAAACTTCACCCGATCCGGATAGATATCCCATTTTGTCAGCCATGAAATGGCATCCACCATGGAGCTTCTATTACTCACCAATAGATAGAGTTTGGTATCCTCAGCCAGCGATTTGAGTAGTCGGTGTGGGATACTCAGTGGCCAGGAAACGAGGACGCCTATAGCGGGTTCCCATTCGGCGACCATTCTGGTTTGGAGTGATGGAGAGAAGTTAGCGAAGGTGTTTGGGGAAGGGGTTGGAGGCGGTGACTGCGCACCGAGGATGCATACTTGCAGGAGGCCTACAAATAGTAGGAATTTTGTTTTTTTCATTGGAGATTGTTGTTGGCAACAAGGTATAAAAATAAGAATGATCAGGGAGTGTGATCCCTGATCATTTGGTTTTTATTGACTTATGTTTAAAGAGGTGTTTTTTCTTAATTCGTTCTTTTTTCTTGTCCTGCAGCTGCTAATGCTGCAGGATCCGTCACAAGAAAAAGAACCATTCCGCTCGAGCGGAACTAGTGATTCAAAAATCTCGCATTTACATTCGAGGTTCTTTGGAGTACCCGGTTTGCTTTCTCGCTTATTCGTTTTTTACTAGGATCCCATTTTGACTAGAAGATCAAAAAGCGGCCATCAGAGAAGCTCAGACTCCCACTCAGCGGGATTGAATCACGACGGAGAATTTGATTTTACTAAGAATCAATGGTCATACGTATTGCACAATTTTTTGCCTTATGCCTTACCGTGTCCGCCGCAGCTTTAGCGTAGGAGGATGCTCTTTCTATATTTACCCCCTTTCCTAAAGCACTGAGGCTTTTGGACACGTAGGGGGCAAGGGGGTATGAACTCTGAGGTATTATAATACTCTGGATAAATGGTGTCGCAGGAGCAAACTCATGCAAATGAAAATTTACCACCCTTCCAGGGCTTGACCATGGTGCTAAAAAAAACATAGGGCTGGGCCCTATGCTCTTATATTTCATCCCTTCGGGATTTAGAAACTAAACCAAAAACTCATCGACCTACCTCGCTAGCTATACCCTTGGCATGATCGGGAGTTCTATCCTAATCAAAAAAGCTTCCACACCTACGGCGTGAGTCGAGGATTTTTGGGCTCGTCAGTATTACCAAGATATCACACCTACGGCGTGAGTTAGGCACAGATTAGAGCGGTTGGATTATCCTTTGCGAGGAGACTTTTCTATAGCTGAGGAACTTTGCAGGCCGCCTCCCGATTCCCGATCAATCGGGAGGGGACCCTTTCTGCCATGTGCCGGCATCGTTCGCAATCGCCATAGGCGTATCGAACGATTAGCCGCTGCACATAATACATCCATCCTCCATCGTACAACTTTCTCCTGATGTATCCATTGACGGTTCCATATCATCGAGCTTGCTTTTGGCTTCCATCTTTACGATTGTAGCGGCAGTATTAGCGGCATTGGCAGCATTGGCAGCATTTTCCTGCGTAGCTGTTTCGACTATTTGCTTCTGGTCTTCAGAGACAAACTTCTGCTGATGCTTTTCACTCAAAGAAAATTTGATAGGCTCGACAGCAGCTTTAGAACGCAGGTAATACATACCGGTCTTCAAGCCCTTCTGCCATGAATAGAAATGCATACTGGATAGTTTCGCGATGGTCGCATTCTCGACGAATAGGTTGAGACTCTGACTCTGGCAAATAAACGCACCACGGTCTGCAGACATATCGATGATCGCTTTTTGGCTGAGCTCCCAAACAGTTTTGTAACGGTCTTTGAGTTCTTGCGGAAGGCCTTCGATATGCTGGACACTCCCATTGCTGACGATCAACGCCTCTTTCATTTCCTCATCCCACAGATCCAGGCGGATCAGGTCATTGAGTAAATGTTTGTTGACGATGATATACTCACCGGAAAGTGTGCGGCGTGTATATATATTACTGGTGTATGGTTCGATGCACTCGTTGTTACCGAGGATCTGTGAGGTAGACGCTGTAGGCATCGGTGCTAACAACAGACTGTTGCGCATACCGTGCTTTTTGATACTTGCTTTCAAGGTTTTCCAATCCCAACGTGTAGTAGGTTCTACGCCCCACATATCGTATTGGAGTTCGCCTTTGCTGGCAGGTGATCCTTCGTAAGATTCGTAGGTACCTTCCTTCTTGGCAATTGCATTTGATTCTGTCACGGCGGCAAAATAGATTGTCTCGAAGATCTCGGCGTTAAGCTTCCGTGCTTCCGGACTATCAAAGGCATGCCCCATCAAAATAAAGGCATCGGCAAGACCCTGAACACCGATGCCAATTGGACGGTGACGCATATTGGAATTTCGGGCCTCTTTTATAGGATAGTAGTTGACATCAATCACCTTGTTGAGATTGCGTGTCACGACGCGAGCAATTTCATAAAGCTTCTGGTGATCAAACTGTGCATCTTCGACAAACTTAGGCAGTGCCAATGATGCGAGATTACAAACTGCGACTTCATCAGGAGAAGTATACTCCATGATTTCGGTACAGAGGTTTGATGATTTGATCGTTCCCAGATTCTTCTGGTTGCTCTTTTTGTTGGCTGCATCTTTATACAGCATGTATGGTGTTCCGGTTTCGATCTGGCTCTCGACAATCGCTGTCCAGACCTCTTGTGCTCTTACCACTTTCCGGGCTTTTCCTTCTTTCTCATATTTATGATAGAGGGCTTCGAATTCGCCGCCATAACAATCACTTAATCCTGGTGCTTCGTTCGGACAGAAGAGAGACCAGCTCTCATCATTTTTGACACGCTCCATAAAGAGATCCGGAATCCATAGTGCATAGAACAAATCACGCGCGCGCTGTTCTTCTTTACCATGGTTTTTCTTAAGATCAAGGAACGAATGGATGTCCGCATGCCATGGCTCCAGGTATACAGCAAAAGCACCTTTGCGCTTGCCTCCTCCCTGGTCTACGTAACGCGCAGTATCATTAAAGACTTTCAACATCGGGATGATACCATTGCTGGTACCGCCTGTGCCTTTGATATAACTACCGGTCGCACGCACATTGTGAATGCTCAAGCCAATACCCCCTGCTGACTGACTGATCTTTGCACAGCGCGATAGTGTTTCGAATATGCCATCGATACTATCATCCACCATACTCAAAAGAAAGCAACTACTTAGTTGTGGCTTTGGTGTCGCCGCATTAAACAATGTCGGTGTCGCATGGATAAACCATTTCTCCGACATGAGATTATAGGTCTCTATGGTTGAATCCAGATCATCACCATGGATGCCTACGGATGCACGCATCAACATATGCTGAGGGCGCTCCGCCACTTTCCCATCCAAACGCAACAGGTAAGAACGCTCCAATGTTTTGAATCCAAAATAATCGAAGGTGAAATCCCTGTCATAGATGATCGCACTATCTAAAGCATCTGCATTTTTTTCTATTGTGGCAATTGCTATATCACTGATCAGACTAGCTCGCTCTTGCGTAATTGGATCAACATAATCATACAATTCCCGCATGGTTTCGCTAAAGGACTTGTTTGTATTCTTATGAAGATTTGATATCGCGACTCTTGATGCCAATAAGGCATAATCAGGGTGAACTGCAGCCATTGTTGCTGCTGTTTCTGCTGCCAGGTTATCGAGATCAGAAGTGGTCACACCATCATACAGACCTTCGATGACTTTCATCGATATCTTGATGGGATTCACATGATCTGAAAGGCCATAGACGAGCTTTTTGACTCTTGCGGTGATTTTGTCAAAACTGACTACTTCGCGTTTTCCGGATCGTTTTACTACTTGCATAAAAGGGGAGGGATTATATTATGATAAGTGATGAGTGTTTGTTTAAGTGGTAACTGTTTGAGCGTTATTTTGAATGCGTAAAAGGTTAACGATTGGCGGCGAAAGGTTTTTTTAACCGTACTCCTTTCGTTATTTATTAATCTGTTTAAATGTGGAACTGTTTAAATGTTTAGCTAGTGATCAATTGATTTAACTCTTTTCTTTTTTTGCTCTATGCTCTATGCTCTATGCTCTTGGCTTTTCTCTCCCGCTGAGCATCCGCCTCAGGCGGATGGCGGGATCTTCGCTGCGCTGCGATTTTCACTTAATTAAAAGTCTTCATCCATAGAGAACACCTGATCCTTGCGATCGCCCATGACCCCAGCTTTCTGGTAATCACCAACGCGCTTTTCGAAAAAGTTGGTCTTTCCGGCGATGGAGATGAGTTCCATCCACTGGAAAGGATTCTCTGCATTGTATTCTTTAGGCTGTCCTAATGAAAGGAGTAATCTATCCGCCACATATTCTATATACTGACACATCAGGTCTGAATTCATACCGATGAGTTTGACGGGAAGCGCATCGGAAACGAATTCCTTTTCGATAGCCACAGCATCGGTGATGATGCCTTTGACGATGTCCGAATCCAGGCGATTGACGATGTGCTTGTTGTAGAGGAGGCAAGCGAAATCGCAATGCATCCCTTCATCCCGTGAGATCAGTTCATTAGAGAAGGTCAGCCCCGGCATCAGGCCACGCTTCTTCAACCAGAAAATTGAACAGAATGATCCGGAGAAAAAGATGCCTTCTACAGCAGCAAAAGCGATGAGCCTTTCCTGGAAATTCCCTTTATCGATCCAACGAAGTGCCCACTCTGCTTTCTTCTTGACACAATCCAGCGTATCGATTGCATTAAATAGGTAGTCCTTCTCTTTGTTGTCGGTGATATAGGTATCTATTAATAGGCTATAGGTCTCCGAATGGATATTTTCCATCATAATCTGGAACCCATAGAAAAATTTGGCTTCGGTATATTGTACTTCTTTAAGGAAGTGCTCCGCAAGGTTTTCATTGACGATACCATCACTGGCGGCAAAAAATGCGAGGACGTGCTTTATAAAATGACGCTCGTCGTCATTTAGTTTGTTTGCCCAATCGTGAAGGTCTTGTTGTAGGTCGATCTCTTCGGCAGTCCAGAAATTGGCTTCTGACATTTTATAAAACTGCCAGATATCCTGGTGCTGTATTGGAAATACGACAAAACGACCTGGGTTGTCCTTTAGGATCGGTTCAATGAATGTATCGTTGTTGGTCTCTTCTTTCATTTTGGTTACACTTTTAACAGGTTGGTACTATTTTATTCCAAAATCCGATTTGCTATAGAGGAGACAATTCCATGGCTGTCATTGACACATGATACGGTCAGAGACAGCAATTTCCTGAATGGAACCGCCTTTTCACGGACATTTCAGGTGGTACTTAAATCCCAAAGTTTAAAATCGGTACTCAAATGCGGAGAAATATCTGATTTTGGTTGAACGCCGAGATATCCCCGATTTGATACCTCTAATTAAATGAAGTTTTTATTTAATATGAAATCATTTTATCCACATCATGTGGAGAAAATGTATAATATGTTGAGTCAGTGCAAAATAGGCGACAAAATTAATTTTGAGATTGTGTAGAACTTTTGGAATTCCCACAACACCAGTCTTTTGTACGTGTAAAACGTTGTAAAAAGTGTGGAAAAACTTTGGTTATTACGAATTTTTGACAGTAGGCAAGAGCTGCAAAGGGATACTTTGACCAGATTTGATCAGAAGATGTTTTTTCGACGGAAAAACAAGACAAGAAGCAAGCTGCCAGTGGCTGCGATGAGCAAAACATAGTAAAAAGCACCATCAGTTTTGGAAAAAGGCAGGTCCACATTCATCCCAAAAAAGCTGGCCACCAAAGTGGGTACCATCAGGATAATCGTCACCACCGTAAGCCGTTGGATAAACGTATTGAGGTTGTTCGAAACGATAGACGCATAGGCTTCCATCGTGCCACTGAGGATATTGGTGTAGATATTGGCCATGCTGAGCGCCTGCCCATTATCAATGATGATATCCTCAAACAAATCGGATTCTTCTTTATTCTCCCCTAGTCGCAGAAAGTCCGTGCGGTTCATCTTGATCTTGAGGAGTTCGTTGGAACCAAGGGCATTCACGAAATAGACCAGACTCTTTTCGATACGCAGCAGCTGCTTTAGTTCGGAGTTGCGACTGGAGTTATAAAGCTCATTTTCAATCACATTCCTTTTGAGGTTGAGCTTTTTGAGGCTATCCAGAAAGCGCAATACGTTTTGATCCAATATCTGCAGGACAAACTGTTGCTCGTTTGCAGGGTCAAAGCCCTTCACGCGCCCTTCGATAAAGCGCTGGATAATCGGGTTTTCATTTGGGCTGATCGTCAGCACGTGATCCTGCGTCAGGATGATACCAATTGGAACTGTGACATAGATCGCTTCATTTTCCTGCTCGATTTCATTGAGGACTGGTGTATTGACCAGGATCAGGCGGACATCATCTTCACGCTCATAACGGGAACGCTCGTCAATATCCAAGGAGTCAATAAGAAAATCGTGTGGTATGGAAAATTTATCTGCTATCGCAAGCAGCTCATCATCCTCAAATGGTGGGGATACATTGACCCAGCAGGAAAGTACAGGGGCTTCCAGTTCGGTGATATGTCCGTCCTCGATATGGTAATACCTGGTCATAACAACAACTACTTTCCATTTACGGATGAATAATTTGGTTCAGTCGCAAAGGTAAAGAAAAGGATGCATCTATTGTATAGCTTCTCCTCTCCAAACCAATGATTTAGAACAGCATAGGCAGGAAATAGTCCAAATATCGAGCCATAAAATAGAAATGAAAAACGAAAAGTGAAAAACTAACCTATGGCATTAAAATGAAGGCAAAATCACAATGTTTGATTTTCATTCCCTTTCGGCCTTCTGCTTTTCCGCCTCCCGATCAATTGGGATCGTTCCACGCAAAGCCGCAATCCCGATAGTTGTCGGGAGCAAAGTCGCAGTGTTTGTTTTATTTCCATTTCGCCCTTCATCGCACGCTGTAGCCATGTCGAAGGCGAGTGTAAAAAAGTAAAGTCTACTAAGATTCTGCAGAAATAAGTAACCCCCTTTAGGGGGCGAAAGGGGTAAAATGCACGCAGCGTTTGATTTTCTTTCCCTTCCGTCTTTCTGCCCTTCTGCCTTTCCGCCCATCTGCCTTTCCGCCCATCTGCTTGCAGAACCTATTGAAAATGTATCGTCTTAATCGGATTAATCTTGCCCACCAGAAAGGATGGAGCGATAAGACACAGCGCGATAATGAGTAAAGCGCCGAGATTGACCGCCAGCAAGTGCCACGGCAACACCATCACAGGAGCATAATCGAGATAGTAATCCGCTTCATCCAATTTGATAAAATGGAACTTGTCCTGCAAAAAAGCAAAACCAAGGCCAAGGATATTGCCCAAGACAATCCCACCCAATGTGATGAAGATGGCAAACCACAGAAAGACCTGCCGGATCGACACATCGCGGGCACCGATACTTTTGAGGATCCCGATCATCTGCGTCCGTTCCAATATAAGAATCAGCAAAGCTGTAATCATATTGATAATCGCCACGGCCAACATCAGTCCAATGATGACCACCGTATTGATGTCCTGCAACTCCAGCCATTCAAACAGACTTGGAAATTTCTCCCGGATATTTTCAGCATAGAGTGCTGGGGGAATTTCATGTTGATACACATAGGTGGTGATCAGATCCAGGTCATCAATATTGTCAATGGCAATTTCCAATCCACTGATTTGCGTATCATTCCATTCAAGAACTTCGCGGACGCGTACTATAGAGGCAATGGCAAATTTGGTATCACTTTCTTCAAGCCCTGTTTTGTAAATGCCTTTAATGGTAAATCGCCGCTGTAATTGTCTTCCTTCACGAACGAAGTGCAGGATTAGTTTATCATCTACCTTGATCCGCAATCGATCTGCTGTGACGCGGGAGATGATGAGTTCATCCGGTGCAATCGATGTCCACTCGTCTGGTGAATCACTATACTGATTGAAGGCAGCCCAGTTGTAATCATCCCCAACGCCTTTTAGGACGATGCCTTCCATTTGATTGTCATGTGTGATAATGCCGGGCAGGTAGATATAGGATTGCACGTGAGCGACACCTCCTATCGAAGTGGTCTTTGGTGCTGAACCGAGCGCATCTGTTTCAGATGAATAGACCTGCTGAATAGATTCCAGTGAAGCAATTAACTGTGGATCGTATTCAAAGGGTAATGCTTCGTAGGAACGAATGGATCTGGGATCGGAGATATGGATATGTCCCCAAAAGCCGAACATTTTTTTGGTGATTTCCTGTTTGAAGCCGGTCATCATCCCCAGTGAAATAATCATCACGGCAACGGACAATCCGACGGCTCCGGTAGCGATCCAGAGGATAACGCGTGTAAAGCCCCCTCCACCGGAGGTCATGAGTCTTTTCGCAATCCATGGCTCGTATTTCATAAATTTTGCCCTTTATAAATAAATCGCAAAATATTGACGATTTGATTTATTCAATTAGATAATATTGATTTCGTTGGCACGATGCCTTTTTCATTATCGACAGATCTGTTACTTTTTTCATTGCCAAAAAAGTAACCAAAAAGTCTAGTGATTCAAAAATCTCGCATTTTCATTCGAGCTTTTTTAGAGTATCAGGTTTGCTTTCTCGCTTATTCATTTTTTACTCACACCCCTTTTTGACTAGAAGATCAAAAAGCGGCCATTCGAGTGGCTCAGACAGTTTTGAATCACAAGGGAGAAATAGATTTACCTAAGAATCAAAGGTCATACATACAGAATAACTAAAAGCTCTTCTGCCTTTTCTGCCTCCCCGCTGGGGCGGGATACTTCCGTTCACCGTTCACCGTTCATCTTTTACCCAATCGCCAATTCAATTTGATCTAGACACCATCTTTGATGTAATTTTACTGTTTAAAAAGCAATTGTTTTAAACATAATAGGCACTTGTGAAGGCAAATATGGGCGCAAATTTCCATTTTTGCCCTTGCAAAGTTCACAATTACAGCTAAACAAATGACAAAGTCTTTTATTGAAGAGTTACGATGGCGGGAAATGATTCAGGATCAAACGCCCGGTGTGGAAGAGAAATTGAACGCAGGAATGGTCGCTGGCTATATCGGTTTTGACCCTACTGCGCCGTCATTAACCCTTGGAAACTATGTCCAGGTGATGCTCTTGACATTCTTTCAGCGTTGTGGCCATAAGCCTGTCGTCCTCATGGGCGGGGCTACAGGGCGTATCGGAGACCCTTCCGGAAAAGACACAGAGCGGGAATTAAAGTCTTTCGATGAGCTGGATCGCAATCTGGAACATCAGGTCAATCAAATGAAGCAACTGCTGGATTTTGACAACAAAGACAACGGCGCCATCATGGTCAACAACCTGGATTTTTACAAGAACATGAACGCACTGACCTTTCTACGCGATATCGGAAAGCACCTGACGATCAATTATATGATGTCCAAAGAGTCCGTAAAGCGCAGAGTTGAAACCGGCATGTCCTATACTGAGTTTAGTTATCAGTTGTTGCAAGCCTACGATTTCTTGTGCCTGTACCGGGAGTATGGCTGTGTTTTGCAAATGGGCGGATCGGATCAGTGGGGCAATATCACATCAGGTACAGAATTTATACGGCGCAATGAAGACGAGAGTGAATCCTTTGCGCTTACCACACCGCTGCTGACGAAGGCGGATGGAAAGAAGTTTGGAAAATCAGAAGAAGGAAATATCTGGTTGGACCCGGCGATGACGTCGACGTATAAATTCTATCAGTTTTGGTTGAATATCGATGATCGGGATATTCCTAAGCTCTTGCGCTATTTTTCTTTAAAGACGCAAGAAGAAGTCGAGGTTATGGAAAAAGAGCATGAGACAAATCCGAATGCGTTGAAAGCATTGTTGGGCGAAGAGATTACGATCAGAATACATGGTGAGGAAGCTTTCGAAAGTGCTAAGAATGTAACAGCGATTTTGTTTAATGCTAAAGCGAGTAAGGAACAACTTATGAGCCTTAAGCAGAACGACCTGCAATTGGTGTCAGAGGAAATTCCTTCGTTTGAAATAACGCATGCTGTCCTGGCGGATAATCCATCACTGATTGATGTGCTTTCGGAGCATACGACGATTGTAGGATCGAAGAGTGATGCCCGACGTGCCATTCAGTCGAATGCGGTGGCGATTAATAAAGATAAAATCAGTGATATCAATGCTACACTGGATCCATCAATGCTGATGCATGGAGCGTATCTCATGATAGAAAATGGCAAGAAGAATAAATATATCCTAAAGGCTGTTTAGTAGAACGTCAGATCAAAAACTTAACTGACGGAAATGTGTTTTAGGTATTGAAATCAATTAGTTTATAAAGTGGATTACAAACCAAGTTTACGCATACCGGGTCGCTACCTTCTCAAATTAATTTTAGAGTTGGTATTCTTATGCACCCTATTTTTTCTTTCTTCTAATGCTGATGTATGGATGTCTGCAGACTGGGCTTTGAGTCCGACTCTGCGAATACTCCTCCACTTTTTTATTGTCTTTTTTGGACTCAGTTTGGTGTTGCGATTCCTTGCGGTTGGTTATCGCCGAAGGAAGCATCTTCCATTTAGTCGAAAAGACAATGTGACAACAGGATTGACGAATCTCTTTATGATGTTCATCACGATATTTGGACTGGTTTCTGTACTTGGCCTTTTTGGGATCAAATTTGGTCAGATGTTTACCAGTCTGTCAATTGTTGCGGCAGCAATTGCGATCATACTGAAAGACTTTTTTGCGGATATTATTAGTGGGATATTTATCAGCTTCAGCAGTGAAATCACAATTGGTGATTATGTCAAAATTGGTGAGCTACGAGGGAAGATTATTGATATCAATATTGCTAAAACAGAGTTGCTGAATGATGATGATAATATTGTCTTTGTCCCTAATAGCAAAGTGTTTACTGCAGAGACCATAAACTACTCAAAAAAGCCTATTAAAAAAACCAGTATTGACTTTGAAGTAGCCAAAGGTGATTTTAGCACAATTGAAGAGATGGAAAATAATCTTATTCAATTATTGAAAGAATATGAAAAAGAGATCGAGGCTGATTCTTATATGCTGTGGGTAGTAGAGATTCATAAGGATTCTCTGGAACTAAAGTTCCAATACCAACTACTCGAGTTTAGTCGATCATTGGAGCGCCGAATTCGCCAAAAGGCTGTAAGACATATTGTCAATAATACGTCGAGGGCCAGTACAATAGACTAGTTTTTATCCTCCGGATTTAACCACTTTTCTGCTTTAGGAGATTTGAAATTATTTAACATCGGTAAGATGTTCTGAATGTCATCCGTTGCCATTAGCAATGATCTTGAAGGCCCATACAAAAACCCCTCTGTGACCATGTGATCTGCCTGCTGAATGAGTGCATCGTAATAGCCTTCCGGATTGTAGAGAATGATAGGCTTGTTATGTAGATGCAGCTGTGCCCAGGTAAGTGTTTCAAAGACTTCATCCATTGTCCCAAATCCTCCCGGCAGCGCAATGAATGCATCAGACAAATTGACCATCATGAGCTTCCTGCTGTGCATATCAGGCGTCACGATAAGCTCTGTCATTCCGAGATGAGCCACTTCCTTTTCCTTGAGTCCTAGCGGGATAATGCCAACGGCTTCTCCACCACCTACCATCATCGCATCAGCCATCACCCCCATGAGGCCTATGCTTCCTCCACCATTGATGAGTTTGATTTTGTACTGAAGAAAAATATCCGTTAATATCAGCGCATCTGTCTGATATCTGGGGTTGTTTCCGCTGGCAGAGCCGCAGTAGACGGCTATAGCATCGAGTTTGTTCATCATGGGACGCAATTGTAATTCTCCCCAATTTAGCATAACATGCCAATAATTGGTTAATCTGAGGCATAATAGTAAGAATGTACCTTCGTTCCGTATTTTTGGCGCAAATAAGTTTTAATGCAAGCTGTAGAGGTATATAAGTTTGGTGGTGCATCGGTCAAAGATGCAGAAGCGATCAGAAATGTTGCACTACTAGTAAAGGAATCCGTGGGCAAACCTTTAGTCGTCGTTATTTCTGCCATGGGCAAGACGACCAATGCACTGGAAGAACTCATTCATGCACATTACAATGATCCGGAGTTGCTGGCCGGGTTGTTTGCCAAACTTCAAAACTTCCACAAAGAGATCGTTGAAAATCTTTTACCGGATAAAGGGAATGAACTTTTAGCGGATCTCCATGACCTTTGGGTGGAATTAAACTGGATTCTGGAGGAAGATGCGCATCCGAATTATAATTATCATTACGACCAGATCATTGTCTTTGGGGAGTTGGCTTCAACCAAAATTGTAAGTGCGTATCTCAAATCCGAAAACATCGATCACGAGTGGCATGATGCCCGCGGTTTTATCATGACAGATAGTGATTACCGGGAAGCTAGAATTCGATGGGAGCAAACACAGGAAGCAGTAGATAAATTCTTGCGTCCGGTGATGAATCAAAATAAGATCGTGTTGACCCAAGGCTTTATTGGTTCTACGGCATATAATGAAAGTAGTACGCTAGGAAGAGAAGGTTCTGATTATACAGCAGCTGTCCTGGCGAGTTGCCTTGACGCAACCAGTGTGACTTTTTGGAAGGATGTTCCGGGCATCATGACCGGTGATCCCAAACATTTTGATGATGTCACCATGCTTGATGAAATTACATATAGAGAGGCCTTAGAGATGACCTACTACGGCGCTAAGGTGATTCATCCAAAGACCATCAAACCACTTGAGAATAAGAAAATTCCAATCTATGTGCGTCCCTTCGACAATCCATCGCATCCCGGAACGAAGATAAGTTCTGCGACAAGTGATCAGCTACCCCCTATTGTCGTCATAGAAAAAGACCAGGCTTTGATTCAGATTGCCACCCGTGATTTTTCATTTGTGGCCGAAGGACAGTTGAGTGAAATATTTGGCGTTGTTTCCTCCCTACGCATCAAAGTCAATAGTATGCGCAATACCGCCATGAGCTTCTTGCTCTGCGTACGCCATGAGTCCGATAAACTGGAGAAGCTTAGCGCCGCTCTTGATGAGCGTTATGAGTTGAGTATTCAGGATGGTTTGGAGCTCATCACTATCCGGCATGCTGATCAGGCGATGTTGGAGAAAATGCATAAAGGAAAGACGATCATTTTCGAAGAGCGCTTTGGGGATACGGATCAGTTTATTGTGAAACAGAAATAGCAATTACGGTATATCAAGGAGTTTAGAGGGTTTAGTATCGTCACCTATGGTGACAATGTTTAGGGGGTTTAGATTTATAATCTACTAAACTATTCTAAACAACAGGTGCCATCGGCACCGCGTGCTAAACCCTCTAAACTTGTCCAAGTAGAATGTCATCTCTGGCCTCTGCGTGCACTTGTTTTTAGGCAGTCCCGAAGTTCTGGGGGAAGGAAGAGGCTCCCGCGCTAAAGCGGGAAGGCACCACGAGTTAAATCTTCTAAACGCTGATCAGATATAAACAATCATTAATCCTTACAAATCCCAAAATCTTCTTCCTTCACCAAAACCCCTTCATTATCATAATGCCGCCAAACACCACTTTTCTTTGAATAGACATCTGATTCTGTTACTTTTATCACTTCTTCATAAGTCTCCGGATTAAAATAAACGGCGGTGTCTATATGAAAAGAATCAATCTGGCAGTACTGACCATCCA
This sequence comes from Saprospiraceae bacterium, assembly GCA_037968695.1. Taxonomy (GTDB): domain Bacteria; phylum Bacteroidota; class Bacteroidia; order Chitinophagales; family Saprospiraceae; genus Opimibacter. Next base: position 16,389 of record JBBKWA010000265.1, on the reverse strand, counting down.
GTAACAAACGCCCATCACAAGCTCGCTCTTCATAACGGCCACCCAACTGTCTTTTAAATGTTTGAATCAGTTTTATTCTACCATTATTGAAGTATAGCTCATCCATTCTGCCATCACTATGGCTAACAGAGGCCTTGAAATTGATGGTTAGATTATCCTCCAATTTTCCTAAGGCTCCATGGTCATTTGTTTTCTTTTCAATTTCAATGCTCATCTCAGGGATATAAAATCTATAAGCATCCACGCGGTTTGGCTTTGGCATGAAATCAACATATCTAACCTTCTTCCCGTTATAATAATATCCCTTATCTGCTAAAATCCGTTCATCGGTTACCCAGTGATCTAATTTTAAGATTTTACAGATTGAATTGAATAGAAGAAATGTATTTGGTATGTTTTGGGAGAGTTCTGTGGCTTCTTCTTTTTTAGTGGCGCATAATAAAGCTTTATATAATGTCCCTTCTGTTGCCCCCTGATAATTCTCAGTGGCAACTAAATCCCCTGAATTATTGTAATAGCTCCATTGGCCAATCCGTTGTGTTTCATGGGTGATCTCAGTTTCGACTACTTCTTCCTGATAGGTCTCATAGCTAAAGGATTTTTCCTTGATCGTGTACAGGGTGTCAATGGTCATTAGATTGCCCTCGATGATTTTTTGGCCATGGCAGTTGTAGCGTTCAAAGCGACCATCGATCTTCTTATTGGTCACCTGGAACATATCCAATGTTTTATTGGAAAATTTCATCCACTCCCCTTTCCCTTTATCAGTGGCTGTATAAACATTTAAAGTACCCTTGGCATATTCAATTAAAAACGCTTTATTGGTATTTTTTAATTGATGTTCCCAGTCTTTATACTTTTCCTCCATATCATAAAATGGACTATCAATCAATTCTCCATTTTTATAATACACGAGACCTCTATGAGTGATATCCACTGACATATTGTCTTTCCTGCCCAACATAGCATTCACGTGGTTATACATATCGATGGCAAAGGAAACTTTTTCGGCACTGTAATAATCCCATACCACATCTTTCTCAGGATCATTACAGCATTCTTCAGCATAATCGACCTTGTTGGACTTCTTATTGGGATAGTACTGTGTGGACAACAAAGCACCGGTATCATCATAAAATTTCCATTGTCCGGTGCGTACGGATGATCTGTCACTCTCGATTACTTTTGTCACAGATTTTCTTTGCGCTCCATCATACCAGTAGAAAGAATAGGACGAGGGTGTATCAATGATCGCATATTGTCCTTGGGTTACTATTTGACCTGAACAATTTCTCTCTGTATACTTTCCATAAGGCAATATCCCCTCTTCCTGGTACTGCTTATAGACGAGTCTTTTACTTTCCTTTTCAGGTTGAATGACTTCATAAACAATAGCCTTATTGTCCTTAGTTGGAATCGAAGCCAATAATTTGAAATTAAAGCTGTTGTGAAACCCTCTAAGCATTAACTTTTTTCCACACAAGGTTGGATCATAATCAAAGTCAGTGCGTATTTCATTTTTGTAATAGTAGGTGACCTCCTTCCCCGAACAGGTGTAGCGGATAGTATCCTTGATACCATAATAACTTGCCATCTTGTTGAAAACTGCGACATCACTTCGAAGCTTTCCTGTGCAATCTTCAATAGTAGGCAAGTCAAATTTTAAATCATCACAGAAGGTTTGTGCATCACCATGATAGAATAATAAGCACAGGAGTAAAATTGGGAAAGCGTATTTCACAGAATTGAAATTAAATTGAGATGATAGAATTTTTAAAAATTGAAGCGCTTCATAGCATCGTAAATAGCAAAAAGAAAATAAATTCCACCTAAGATAAATAAGACAATGCGCAAAGATTTGCTTTTGAGCAGAAATGCAAGGGCAATAGGAATAAGCGAGGAAATTAAGGTCATCAAAACCGATAAAGGCTTAAACCATGATGCCGAATAGAAACTGGGATTTAAGTAAGGCAATAAAGACCAAATAATTCTGGTAAACAACATCCAAATAACAATAATAAGTATCAACTTATCGCCTCTTTCGCCTGATAGATTTTGATGAACCTCATCTTCGCCGTACAACTCCTCATCATCTGTATAAGGATTGAAATCTTGTTTGCTGTCAGTAGCCAAAAGGACAAGAAGCCAGATCGCACCAACTAATGGTATAAGGGAGATCAAGATCATCCAGCCGCTTTTCCCAATATCATGTAGTCTTCGCACCGTAACGGCAAGGCTGGGTAGCAATACCACAAGCGCATATAAGCCATAGATCAATCCGTAACCAAGCCTGCCTACGGTTAGGCCAAGGACATTGTCAAGGACAACAGCGAGAATGGAGAATATAATATTAAACAAGACAAACATCCAGTAGGCAGATCTGGATGCCCTTCCACTAAAGTTGCCATAATTTCTAAAGGCTTCAAGATACCAATGCATATATTAGTTCGTTTTGTTTTCCTTCCCGAGAAGGAATAGTTGTTTCGTTGAGCCAAAAGTACTATTAGCAGATGTTAATGGAACTTAAAATAATGTTAAGTCTTAATTCTATGGATGTTAATATAAACTAAAACTATTTGCGTTATTGATTTTGTTTTCTAAAGATTCCACCTTTAAATAACCCATTCCAATATTCTTTATACGCTATAACTTTTCCTGTATCATCCGTATCAAATAGTATGCGGTCCATTACATAGTGATCATAAGCGAATGCATTATGACCCATATAATAAAGTCTGCGTCCATCTTCTTCTCTATCCAATCTCTTCTGGTATAAATGGCCGTCCGATTCATTTAGATACATCGAAACAGTCATTTCTTTATGATAATAATTGCTAAAACTTGCATACGTTCCTGTAAATCGATCTAATGCACTATCCGCTACTTCTATGTCTTTCAATATTGGTGCTTCTTTACGAAGTGCCGCAAGTGAAACGTCTCCTGCGATGGTCAACGCGTCTGTAGGTGTTTTATCCGTATTGACAAATACCACTACGGACAATTTCAAATCCGGGAAATACATCATGATGGCCCATCCGGAATGATGACCACCGGTGTGTCCCACTACTTTTTCTCCTTCAAAAATACCTGTTCGCACACCTAAGCCATATGCAGAAGGAAGCCCATCGTTTAATATGAAAGGCGTACACATTTCTGCAAAGGACGATTGTGAGATAATGGTACCATCAGACCAGGATAATGGAAAACGTGCTAAATCCAAGGCAGTGGTTGTAAGGCCTCCATCCCCCTTTATCCATGGCCATAATGCTTCAGGCTTTATGCTGTCCCCATGAAGTTCAAAGTAGGTAGATATCTTAGAATTAGCGATGGTTTCAGCAATCAGTTTTATATCAAGTCCGGCAGGCTCATTGATGATACGGTCGACCTCCATTTGAAATGGATTTCCAGTAACGCTTTCAATGATCATCGCCATTAGCAAAAATCCGGAATTGGAATAGTTGAAATTGGCTCCCGGTTCAAAATCTAAATCGTGTGATTCAAAATATTTGTAAAAATCTGCTTTCGTAGGATCTATGCCTGTAGCCAGGTAAACGCTGTCTATCGCATTGGCATAATCCTGAATACCTGACGTATGGGATATAAGATGCCTTAATTTAATCTTTTTCGCCTGTTGCTTATTTGGAAAATCGGGAAGTAGTTCAATCAATGTATTGTCCAACGAAAGTTTTCCTTCTTCCACAAGCTTCATGACCATGGTGGACCCTATCAATTTTGAAATGGAGGCCAAGGCAAATATATTATCGTTGGTCACGGGTACGGTTCCTGCAGAATCTGCAAATCCAAAGCCACGATTGTAAATGGTTTTTTCAACCTGAACAACGGCAATTGATATCCCCATTGTTTTGCCTTGTAGAATATAGCCCATCCCTATGGCATCAAGTCTTTCAATCATTTTGTTATGATCAATATTTACGGATTGGTCATTATGTTTTCCTTGCTTGCAGGAAGCAAGGATCATGAAGAATGAGGAAACAAGGAATATGGACTTCAGGATTTGTTTCATTAGATATGATTTGCGGGGAGCACAAGCAATTTGTGAAAAATAGATAGCAGTATACTTCTTGCTATGGGTGTGTTGCCCTACTCAGGTACTTCTGTTTTTGGTGGTATTATCATTTGCTTTGACTTTTCTGCCTCATTGACCTTGACCATCAAGAACAATAAAACACCAAGTACAAGAAATAATACACCGAGTACCTTGTTCAGTTTTATAATAATCTTTAGTTCTGCGCCATAAGCAAGGACGATTGAAAAGATTAATGCCAAACCTCCCGAGACTACACCGTAGAACAAAACAATCGCACCACCAGCCAATCCCTGGCCTTCTCCTGCCCCGGTATATTTTGCCACAAACAAACCAAGAATACAGAACACGATTAGTGCTAAGAAGTAAAGTAGAAAACTGGCTGGTTTAAATAGGTTTCCCATCGTTTAGAATTTTATTTCCTTCATTATTCTTTCACCTTGCTTTATTTCAATGATGAAAATTTGAGCAGTACAAGTCCCCGGAATAACGACAAACAGAAAAAAGTTTCCAGGAAAAGAAATATTGAACAACTAAACCAGCTTGTCACATCCGATAAAAAGGATCTTATAGATTTCAGCAGGGTATAATTGACGTTTTAAAAATCTATTTTTTACCTGTTCTCCGGACCTCAAAAATATCTTTTCGCCGGTCTCTTAAATTGCGCACACTACCAAATTGATTTAATTCGCGCAGCAAATCAATATCCACATCGGCAATCAAAATCATTTCTGTATTGGTCGTTGCTTCAGCTTTGATCCCGTTGGCCGGAAATGAGAAATCACACGGTGTGAATACCATGGACTGGGCAAACTGAATATCCATATTGTGCACCTTTGGCAAGTTTCCTACGCTTCCGGCTATGGCAACATAACATTCGTTTTCGATAGCCCGAGCTTGAGCACAATGCCGCACTCTGGAATACCCATTTTGTGTATCCGTAAGGAAAGGAATAAACAATATATCCATGCCCTCATCTGCGAGTATTCTACTAAGCTCAGGAAACTCAGAATCATAACATATCAATACGCCAATTCTTCCGCAATCGGTGTCAAACGTTTTTAAGCCAGTCCCGCCTTGCATGCCCCAGACTTTAGCTTCATCCGGTGTGACATGAAGCTTTTCATAACGTTCCGTGGAACCATCACGCTTGCAGAGGTAACCAACATTATACAACAGATTGTCTTTTATTTCAGGAAAACTCCCTGTGATGACATTGATATTATAAGATATAGCCAATTCTGAAAAACGCTGAACAACTTCGGGCGTAAATTTAGCCAATTCCCGAATCGCTTCTGATTCAGATAAATGGTTGTTGTCTGCCATCAGCGGAGCATTAAAAAATTCCGGAAAAAGAGCAAAATCAGAACGATAGGCTGATACGGCATCAATAAAGTATTCTGCCTGCTGCATCAATTCCTCAAGATCTTTATAAAGGCGCATTTGCCATTGAATCAGGCCAAGGCGAATGATCTTTTTCTTTGTGGCCGCTTTTTCGGTTTCCTTCTCGTAATAAATATTCTTCCACTCCAGCAGGACAGCGAACTCATTTGAAGCCTGGTCTCCTTCGAGATAGTTTTTTAAAATTTTTGATGGATGAAAATCATTTGATATTTGGAAGTTTAAAACAGGATCATGAATTTCCTTGCGCTTTACCTTTTCAATGTATTGTTTGGGTGTTAGTTCATTCGCATACTTATGATAATTAGGAATTCTTCCACCAAAGGCAATTCCTCTGAGGTTGAGTTTTTCGGAAAGTTCTTTTCGGTAATCATATAAACGTCGCCCTAGCCGAAGCCCTCTAAAATCTGACTTGATAAAAACATCAATGCCATACAGCATGTCACCATTGGGATTGTGTGTATCAAAAGTATAGTTGCCCGTAATTTCTTTATAGGTGTGCCGTCCTTCAAAATCGTCCTTTTCTATAATGATGGATAAGGCACATCCGGCGAGTTCGTTATTGATCTTGATACAAACCTGTCCTTCAGGAAACTTTTCAATCAGCGCCTTGATATGTGGTTCCTTCCAATACGAATTAGGCATCGTGGCATACGCTTCGATCATGGCATCCTTCAACTCATTATAGTCACCAAGCGTGAGATAGCTTAACTCAATATTCTCAATATTCTGCATTTCCAAATTAAATCGCTTTTATGTAATAGTTAATAAAAATTGGCAAGAAAAGGTAATTGAAGCTTAAAGCCATTTATTCCGTTTGAAATAAATCAGCATTCCTGTCGAGATCAACACCATAAACCCTAACATAATAAAGTAGCTGTATTTATATTCCAACTCAGGTAGGAATTTAAAATTAGTCCCGTATATCCCTGCGATAAAGGTTAATGGAATGAAAATCACAGAGAAGACCGTTAGAAATTTCATAATATCGTTCAACTTACTACTCATGGTCGTATGGTAGATATTCAATTGATCAGACAATATTTCACGATAACTATCTGAGATTTCATCCGCGTGGTTGATATTATTTTGTAGCTCGAGTAGGTAGATGTCTGTGCCGAACTCTATAAGGTCAGAATCTACTTTCAATAAAGTGGAGATCATTTCCTTTGCAGGTTTGATATTCCTGCGCAGATAATTTAATTCCCTTTTATAAACATCTATTTTATGAATGGTTTTTGCGTTCTGTTCCGATAGTATATGATCTTCAAGTTCCTCTATTTTCTCACCAAGCAAGCTTAATACAAGGGTATAGTTATCAATAATCACATCCAGCAAAGCATACGCTAAATAATCTGTTCCAGACCCGGTAATTCGTTTTTTTTGTCTTCTAATTCGTTCCCGAACAGGCTCAAAGACATCGCCTTCTATTTCCTGAAAGGAGATTAGAATAGTCTCCTTTAATATCAGGCTTAGGTTTTCTGCATAAATCTTGTTAGAGGTTGAATCAAGGCGTAACATTTTGATAGAAATAAATAGGCCACTATCATACTCCGTGATCGTTGGCCGTGCTGTTGTATTCATTACCTGTGCCAGCATGAGTTGTTCAAAACCCAGTAGGTTGGATATCGCCTCCATGATAGAAGTATCGTGGAGTCCATCTATATTCAACCACGTTACGGATTCTTTATCGACATAGGGCACTACCTCTTCAATGCTGTTAATGATAGGTTCCAGATTTTCCATCCCATCATAATCAATGAGGCGAAGTTTGACCTGATCAATTTTTGGGACACCTCTAAAAATCAATTCATCCGGAGAGGCACCTATTTCATCAATACTTTTCTTAATGAATCGTGTCATTGGCTTCAGTAACTCAGACTTTAGTATCTCAGAAATATCAGGCATCAGGTATCATTTTTTTTAGTTTGCTCTGGCTTCAGGTGAACTGTTGGGATTTTGACTATTTCAAAAGTAGCAGAAGCGAGCAATACTTTTCCATCAGATTGCTGTATTCTTTTTCCAAGAAGTTCATTCAACAAGTTCTTTGTAAAACGTCTCTTTTTATAATCGACAATATAGCGGAGGTTGAAAGAAATCCAATTGTCCGTATAGGAAATAGCTAAAGTCGGCTCAACCTGGGCATCTTCAATATAATATTTGTCCACTACCTGCTTCCATTGTGCCATTGATTCAGCAACATAATCAGATAACAATTCTGTGGCCGTATCAATAAAAATTGATTTGGCAAGTTCAATATCAGAACCATACCGAATCGGCATATTAAATTCATCCCATACAAAGGGAAAATCCTGGGAGTAATTGTAGACAGGTCCTTTGAAAACGAATGCGTTGCTTAGTTTGACAATGCGCCCGGAGTAATTATCACTGGAAACCCATTGACCGATTTCCATCATCGTGGTATACATACTATCAATATCAATGACATCCCCTTTGATACCATTAATTTCAATCCGATCACCAGGTTTGTAGACGCGCACCAGAAAGATATAAAAAGAACCGGCGATACTCAGGATCAGCTCCTGAAGTGTGATCGTTATGCCTGCAGTCAATAAACCAATCGCCAGACCAAGATCTTTTATACTCCCCGTGAAGTAGGAAATAGTCACCAATATGATTAGCAGGTAACCAATTATCTCTAATCCTTTTTGAGCTTTATAGCGTAAAGTAGGATCCGGGAATTTGTTTTTCGTAAATCTCTTTAGAAAGGAAATAAGGATAATGATCAAAACCACCCAAATCAAATACTTGAAAAGATTTGTGGCTGTAGGATGATCTATCAACCAGTCCTGAAAGATTTCCAGATTTTCCATTATACTTTTTTAACGTTACAAAAACTGCCTATTGAGGATTGATCATCTTAAGCCTATAAAATTAGTGATAAGCTGACGATTGGAAGGGATGAATCAATTTGGCATTGCATCCTATCTGAGTATCAGGCATTTGCAGCAGAATATACACCCATGTATAGTGCGCTTTAACAGAATACTATTCCTTTATGTAGGACATAAAAATCGGAAATGGAGTTTGAGACGATTCCACCTTGAATAATATCTGCGCAAAAACTTAAGACACAATGCCATGCTTCCGGCCTACCTTGATAAAAGCATTGATCGCTTTATCCAAATGTGCTTGCTCATGACCTGCTGAAATTTGAACGCGAATTCTCGCCTTGCCTTGTGGCACTACAGGATAATAAAAGCCAATTACATAGATGCCTTCCTTAAGCAAATCATCCGCAAATACCTGCGAAAGTGCAGCGTCATACAACATCACCGGAACGATGGGATGTACGCCAGGAATTAAATCAAATCCTGCATCGGTCATCCCCTGCCTAAAATAAGAGGCATTACTTTCCAGTTTGTTGCGAAGCGTAGTATCCTTTCCGAGCATATCCAAAACCGCGATAGAAGCGCCAACTATTGAAGGTGCCAGGGTATTTGAAAACAAGTAGGGTCGTGAGCGTTGGCGCAATAAGGAAACAACTTCCTTTGAACCCGCTGTAAATCCTCCGGAGGCACCGCCCAATGCTTTTCCAAAAGTACCGGTGGTAATATCCACTTTGCCAAATACACCATTATGCTCTGCACTACCCCGCCCCGTCTTACCGGTAAATCCTGATGCATGACAATCATCCACCATAACAATAGCTCCATATTTTTCTGCCAGTGCCACAATTTTATCAATTGAAGCAATAATGCCATCCATGGAGAAAACACCATCCGTAGCGATCATGATTCGTCTAGAGCCCTGCGCTTCCTTTAGCTTTTCTTCAAGATCCGCCATGTCATTATTGTTATAGCGAAATCGTTTTGCTTTGCATAGCCGAATGCCATCAATGATGGAAGCATGATTTAATGAATCAGAAATAATTGCATCCTGATCATTTAACAAGGGTTCAAACAACCCCCCATTGGCATCAAAGGCAGCAGCATAAAGTATAGCATCTTCAGCTCCTACAAACTCCGCAATTTTCTTTTCAAGCGTTTTGTGGATATCCTGTGTACCGCAAATAAAGCGAACACTCGACATCCCATATCCATGGCTTTTGATAGCGGCTATGGAAGCATCAATCACTTTTGGATGAGAGGATAATCCCAGATAATTATTTGCACAAAAATTGAGTACTTCGCCTCCTTCAATCGTATCAATCATTGCTCCCTGGGGAGATGTGATCGTGCGCTCACGCTTGAACAATCCAGCCTCTGTGATCGCATTCAATTCTTCTTGTATGACTTCGTTAATACTATTTGCCATGATTATATTTTTTCTTTAGTTCGGTTAACATTTCTACTGTCATTGAATCAATATCGAATGCGTGTTTCCAACCCCAGTCCTTACGCGCATCACGATCATCAATACTTTCTGTCCAGGTCGCCGCAATTGCCTGCCGTTCGTCCGGTTCATAGGCAATTTCAAAGGATGGCATATGCTTCTTTATCGCCTCAGCGAGTTCGGCCGGAGTAAAGCTCATCGCAGAGAGATTATAGGATGTGCGCACTTTGATATCCGTCATTGGTGATGCCATCAATTCAAGTGTCGCGCGTATCGCATCATCCATATACATCATGGGCAAGCGGGTATTTGCTTCCAGGAAACAAGTGTACTTGCCATGTTGAATTGCATGATGGTAAATATCCACTGCATAATCGGTCGTACCACCGCCAGGCATCGATTGGTGGCTGATAATGCCCGGATACCGTACAGAACGAACATCCAGACCGAATCGTTGGTAATAATAGTTGCACCAAAGCTCTCCGGCTGTTTTTGAGATACCATAAACAGTGGATGGGGTCATCACAGTATTTTGCGGTGTTAATTCCCTCGGTGTTGTTGTGCCAAAAACGGCAATGGTACTTGGGAAAAACACTTTCTTTACTGTAGTCGATCTGCCCAGTTCAAGAATTGACATCAGGCCATTCATATTGACATTCCATGTCTTCTGTGGGTTCCATTCGCCACTGGCCGAAAGGATGGCCGCGAGGTGATAGACAGTGGTGATATCGTTGTCCTGGACGACTTCGGTGATTCGTTGCGTATTTAAAATATCAAGCATTTCAAATCGCCCGGTATCCAATTCCGGCTTTTTAATATCCGTCGCCAGTACATTATCTCTTCCGTATGCTTCGCGCAGTGCTTCCGTTAGTACTGTTCCAATTTGGCCGGTAGCCCCGGTAACAAGGATTTTTTCATTATTCGTTTCCGCCATGAGGCTAAGTTAAGAGGATTGAATGACCAAAAGGTAATAATAGGGGTTAACTAAGCAATTGAAAGACGAGAAAACTGCTTAAATAGGCGATGGCAGTCATCATGACAAACTGGATGATTGGCCATTTCCATGATTTCGTTTCGCGTTTGACAATAGCCAATGTACTCATACACTGCATCGCAAAAGCATAAAATATTAATAGCGACCAGGTCGTCGCCCTGGAGTAAATCAAAGCGCCGGTTTTGGGATCCCGGTCCTCTGCCATTTGCGTACGTATAGAGGTGAAGTCGGAGTCATCATCGATACTGTAAATGGTGGCCATCGTCCCAACAAAAACTTCTCTTGCCGCAAAAGAACAGATTACGGCAATACCGATTTTCCAATCAAAACCAATAGGTTTTATAACTGGTTCGATCCACTTACCAAGGATACCGGCATAGGAGTCTTCGATAGCAATACCTTCATCTATTGGCGCAGCATGTATTTCTTCAGCGGAAAGATTTTCATTTGATGGTGTAGGGCCATAACTAGCCAAAAACCAAAGTACGAGTGAAATCATTAAAATGATTTTTCCTGCGCCAACGACAAATGATTTTGTTTTTTCAAAGACCAGGAAAAAAAGATTCTTCGCAACAGGTGGCCGATAGATTGGTAACTCCATCATCAGGTAACTACGGTCATTCGATTTGATGATAAGTTTTAGAATAAAGGCTGCCCCTAAAGCGGCAAATATCCCCAGTCCATATAACGCCATGAGCGCCAGTCCTTGTTGTTCAAATCCCAAAATGCGGTCTTGCGGTACAGCAAAACCAATCAAAATAGCATAAATCGGAATACGGGCGGAGCAACTTATAAAAGGCGTCACCATAATGGTGATTATACGTTCCTTCCAATTACTGATATTCCGCGTACTCATGATCGCTGGAATAGCACATGCACCTCCTGACACCAAAGCGACAATACTTCGGCCATTAAGCCCAAGTTTTCGGAGCATGACATCAAACATACTGACGGCTCTGGCCATATACCCTATTTCTTCAAGAATCCCAATAAAGAGGAATAGAATAGCGATCTGAGGTACGAAAACGATGATGCCTGTTAGTCCGGCAAGAAGCCCATCACAAATCAAATCTGTGACCCAGCCGGGCGCCAAAACAGATCTAATACCCACCGCAAATTGTCCCATGGAATATTCAATAAAGTCCATCGGCCCTGTTGACCAGGCAAAGATGGCCTGGAAAACAAGCAGCATAAGCAAAAAGAATAAGACCGAACCAAGCACCGGGTGCATCACCCATTTGTCAATACGATCTGTCATCTTCATTCCAGCACCCCCTTCATCGAGGTGTAGTGCGCTGCGTATAACGGGCGTAAACCGGCTATATCTGGAAAGCGTTTCGCTAATCTGTGCCTGGATGGAATTAAACCTGGCGCTGTGCGTTTTTTCTTTTATTTCTGATTTAAGCTCTTCATCAATATGTTTTAGCCAACCGGCATGGTGAATCGTCAATAGTTTGCCATAGGGCGCTTTAAATGGAATACGATCACCGAAATATTCTGTTAATTCTTTTTCCTCTGTGGATAATTTGTAATACACTTCGTCGGCTTCGATCGGCTGTTTCAGTAAATTCACGATCTGCAGCTTTAAAGCCATTATGCCCATGCCGGTTTTGCCGGATATGGGGACTACAGGAATCTTGAAATGCTTTTCCAGTTGATCGGTGTGAATGGTGATCCCGGGCATGTCCACCATATTGAGGACAAGAATGACCGGATAACCCAAATCCTTCAGCTGTGTGAGAAAAAGAATCTGCTTTTCCAATTGACTTACATCTGCGACATAAACGATGAGGTCAGGTTGTCTTTTTTCAGATAGAAACTGATGTAAGGCGACACGTTCATCTTTTGAAGACGGATACATGCTATAGGCGCCGGGAAGATCAAGGAGTGTGACTTCCTGATCAGCCGTTAGATGAAACGTCCCTGTTTTTTTATCCACGGTCACCCCGGGATAATTGCCGATATGCTGATTTAGCCCTGTCAGCTGATTAAATAGGGTTGATTTACCGGAATTTGGGTTTCCGGCTAGCACGACAAGCTTCAAATCTGGCTTTAAGGGTGAACTCATGTGCCTTTTATGATGATATTTTCGGCTTCATCCTTTCTCAAGGCAATTTTAAACCGACTGTTAATACGAAAAATCAGTGTATGGCCTAGCGCATTCCGTCTCACCATTTCAATTTCTGCTTGTGGTAGAATACCCATTGCCATTAGTTTTCCGGCGATTACCAGGTCATCAAAACGAACAATACTGCTTATCTCGTTAGGTATTAATTCTATAGCAGTTCTGTCAGCCACTGACTTTATTTGAATGAAATCTAAATAGGACGCTAATATACCATGCCTAATCATAATAAATTTGCAAAGATTAAGTTCACCTTTAGGCTAAACAACCATAGATGTTTTCGATATATCTGGAATTAGGCATTCAACATATTCTGGACCTAAAAGGGTATGATCACATACTCTTTCTGCTTGCTTTATGTGTTTCTTTCTCCATTAAGGAGTGGAAGAAGCTGCTAGTCCTGATTACAGCGTTTACTATAGGGCATAGCCTCACGCTTGCGCTAGCTGCCCTCGATATTGTTTCATTTTCTCCATATTGGATAGAAATACTCATTCCGGTAACGATTTTGATAGCCTCTGTGCAAAATATAGTGCGATTGTCAGACACAACTCAAAACCGACTTTCCTTATATCCGCTAGTCCTCACTTTCGGATTGATTCATGGATTAGGTTTTTCGAATTATTTCAGGGCTTTACTTGGCAGGGCATCCGATATTACTATTCCTCTTTTAGGGTTTAATCTAGGTGTTGAAATTGCGCAGGTTTTTTTGGTCGTTCCCTTTCTGTTATTTACTTTACTCTTGACCGAATATGGAAAAATCAAGCAGCAACATTGGATTCTTTTTGTGAGTATTCTGACAGCCTGCTTATCTGCTTTTATGATCTACCAGCGTATTTAGCATCAGCAAAGATTCGCTAAAGGAGTATGATTTGCTTATTTTGGACGCTTACTAATGAAATGGAGCAATGAACACTTCGGACTTTCAGGATTATATTACTAAGGGTTACACGTTTAAAGGCGAATCGATCCTATTGGGTTCAGCAGTAATAGATGGCGAGCCGATAAAAGAATGTTTTGTACGTCTGCCCCTTGCGACACTGAACCGTCATGGATTGATCGCTGGAGCAACGGGAACAGGTAAGACAAAAACGCTACAAATTCTTGCGGAGCAATTGAGTGCAAACGGTATACCTTCCCTTGTGATGGATATCAAAGGTGATTTAAGTGGTATTGCTGCTAGATCTGATGGTCATCCAAAGATTGATGAACGCCATGAGAAAATTGGCTTTCCTTTTATTGCCGGGAATAGTCCTGTTGAGTTTTTGACGCTATCCAATGAACCAGGAGCTCGGATTCGCGCGACGGTACTTGAATTTGGTCCGGTGCTTTTTTCCAAAATGTTGGATCTCAACGAAACGCAACAAAGTATAATATCCGTTATTTTTCAATTTTGTGAAAATCATGAGTTACCTCTTCTGGATCTTGTTGATGTCAAAAAAGTGTTGCAGTATTTGACAACGGATGGTAAGGAAAAATTTGAAGCAGAGTATGGGAAAATAATGACTTCTTCGACAGGCACGATAGTTCGAAAGATTGTACAACTGGAGCAGCAAGGCGGTAGTGATTTTTTTGGTGAACCGTCATTCGATGTGAAAGACCTACTTCGCGTGAATGAGGAAGGGCAAGGCATCGTGCATACCTTAAGACTGACGGATATACAGGACAAGCCAAAACTTTTTTCTTCGGTCATGTTACAATTGTTAGCAGAGATTTACTCCGTTTTTCCAGAAGAGGGGGATCTTAAAAAACCAAAACTAGTACTCTTTATAGATGAGGCCCACTTGCTCTTTGATAATGCTTCGGATGCTTTGCTTGATCAGATAGAAGTGATTATTAAACTGATTCGCTCGAAAGGCATTGGTGTCTTTTTTGTGACACAAAATCCTACAGATATTCCGGATAGTGTGCTTAGTCAGTTGGGTTTGAAAATCCAGCATGCGTTACGAGCATTTACCGCTAAGGATAGGAAAAGTATAAAGCAAGCTGCTGAAAATTTTCCGGAATCCCCCTATTACGATGTTGCCCAAATGTTGACTGAGCTTGGTATCGGTGAGTCATTTGTAACGGCGTTGAATGAGAAAGGGATTCCTACCCCATTGGTGCATTGTTATTTACGTGCACCGCAGTCGCGTATGGATGTGCTAACACCAAAGGAAATAAAAGCGATTGTTGACAAATCCGTGCTCTCAGAGAAGTATAGCGAAGAAATCGATCGGGAAAGTGCGTATGAAATTCTTAATGCCAAAATTGAGGATGCGCAGCTGGACAGTCATCGCGAAACTATTAATAAGCAACGCACCAGTGCGCGAAAAGAAAAATCTACCATGGAGAAAGTTTTCTCGAACACAACCACCCGACAGATAGGACGTACAGTGGCGCGTGAATTAACGCGTGGACTGCTCGGTGTATTGGGCGTAAGTACGGTGAAGCGACGACGTAGTACAAAAAAGAAAACGTCCTGGTTTTAATGCTGTATTAATAGATTGATTGAGATTAACAGCATTTCTTACCTTCCTGGATGGGGGGACAAGGTACGCTCCCATAAGAACAATAGACACAGCAATCACCTTGTTTAGGTTTTATAACTTTCTGACAGTTTTTGCAATCATAGAAGAATTGGCAAGCATCCGTCGGCATTGTTTCTTCTTGTTGGTGAGCACAAAAGGGGCAAGTTATTTTCGAAAGTAATATTACGTCCATCTTCAGTCAGTCACTTTATAGCCGGTCGCGTTAATGGCTTCGGTTAATTGGTCTTTATTCGTTTTGGTCTTATCAAATTGAACGATAGCGTTTCCATTCTCGTAGTTTGCTTCTATGGATTGAATGCCTTCTAATTCATTAACGGCATGGATGATGTGTTGCTCGCAACCAACGCAAGTCATTCCGGTGATGTTAAACTCCACCTGCTCAAGGTTCCCTTCGTATATTTCAGTATTGCTTGCTTGCAACGTCGGATAAAAGATGTTTGAATAGGAAGGAAAAGCAAACATTAGACCTGCGAATACTGTCACGATACCTAGAAATGTCTTCGTTTGTAGAAATGGTGTTTTATCAGTGTCACATTCGCAATCAATTTCTTTGTTAGGTTTCACTTTCTGATACCATGCAAAAGCAAGGATGGCTATAGTAAACCCAATCAGGAAAGGTCGGAAGGGTTCAAGCCAACTAAACGTAGAGGCCATGCCTCCTAATCCGGCAACAAAAGCCAAAAGAGGTGCGATGCAGCAAAGCGAAGCCGCAATGGCTGTTAGAATGGCGAGTCCGCCATAAGATTTAGTTTTAGTCGTCAATTATAATCTTCTTTCCTTGTACAATCTAATATTCAAAGTAAGTACGGGCGTTTCGATGAAAATTATCCCCCATTACTTTCTCGCCTACTGCAGGGGCTTCCATTGTTGCATTTTTGTAAAGGATCACTTCCCAACGCGAATTATTTCTTTCTCCTCTGGCATTAGAATGCAACAATTCAAAACCATTTTTTACTAAAGAAGGATTGTAAAAAAGAAAGCGAATATTGGTTTGGTG
>JBBKWA010000264.1:0-20908 GCA_037968695.1 Saprospiraceae bacterium | reverse complement strand
TGGGCTTCAGCCGGAGTTGGGGTGAGGCAAAATCTTGTATTGAATTTATCCAATTCGAATCGGGCGAGCAAGAATGTTATCTATGATTCTACCTTGAAGCCTGCTTTCGTTTTTGAATTTTCGATATTCGTATCCCCATATAAGAAACAATAGCCTTCAATTAGTAGGTTGAATCAAATCCCAAAGGTTACCATAAAGATCTTGAAAAACGGCTACCGTACCATACGGCTCCTCTTTGGGATTGCGAACGAAGATCACGCCATTTGAAATCATTTTGTTGTAATCCCGGTAAAAATCGTCTGTGTATAAAAACAGAAAAACTCTGCCACCCGTTTGATTGCCAATTCTTGAGGATTGTTCTTCATTAGCAGCTTTTGCTAAAAGCAAACAGCAACTTTTTTGATCCGAGGGGGCGACTAATACCCACCGCTTAGATTCACTCAAAACGGTATCTTCTACTAACTCAAAATTTAGTTTATCTAAATAAAACCGAATGGCTTCATCGTAATCTTTTACAACGACAGCGATATGTGCGATGGATCTTTTCATACAAAAGGATGAAGGCAAAGAAAAATGAAATGCTTTGTGCGCGTTACTGAGGTGTAAGGAAAAAAGCTAAATGGATTATTTCTCCAAAGCTGCCATCCACTTCAATAATAATCGAACACCATAGCCGGTGGCACAATACCCTTTACCCAGGCCATTCGGTTGAAATCCAACCCCGGCGATATCCAGGTGCGCCCAACAAGCGTGCTTATCCGTAAAGTACTCGAGAAATTTGGCTGCCGTTATTGATCCGGCATAAGGTTTGTCACTGAGGTTTCGGATATCTGCTATATCTGATTGCATATCATCTTGATACTCATCATACATCGGCATACGCCAAAGTTTTTCCCCTGACGAATTACCGGCAGATTCCAGCGCTGCAACAAGCGCATCATTTTTAGAAAACAGGCCTGCAGCCTGCGGTCCAAGTGCCCCAACGATACTGCCCGTTAGCGTAGCCAAATCTATCATCACATCTGGCTTGTACTCTTTTACAGCGTAGGCTATTGCGTCTGCAAGTACTAATCTTCCTTCCGCATCCGTATCTATGACTTCTATGGTTTTTCCTGCGTAGGAGGAAATGACATCTCCGGGATTAATTGAAAGCCGATCTACACTATTGTCTGTAGTCGGTGCTATTGCTGTAACATTTACTTTTAGTTTTAATCTTGCACACGCTTCAACAGTTCCGAGCACAGCGGCTGCCCCGGCCATATCACTTTTCATATAGTGCAAATTCCTGGGGGATTTCATTGAAATACCTCCTGTATCAAAAAGAACACCTTTGCCGACAAGAACAATTTTCTTCTCTGCTTCCGGATGTGCATATTGTGTTATGATACACTTTGCCGGATGCTCACTACCCCTGTTAACCGCCAATAAAGCATCCATCTTCATTGCCGTCAATTCCTCTTTATCCAAAATATTTACGGTGTAATGGTATTGCGCTGCACTTCGGGAAGCCCATGCGCCAAGGGAGGCAGGTGATTTATGACTAGAAGGCGCGTTGACCAGATTCATGACTTCACGCTGTACTAAGCCAATTGAAATTCCGATTTTGGCAAAATCAAGAGCATGCGTATCTGCGTGATACGTGAATACTTCTGTAGAATTTTGTTTTCCATTCTCTTTATCCACTTGTTTGTACATCCCCAGATCGTAGTGTCCGGCTGTCCAACCACAGAAAGCAGATTGAATGACCTCGCTTTCATTCAGGTGTTGCATCCAAATACCAGTTTTTCCGAGGCAATCGCTTTTTATTTTAATGGCCATCTTCTTAGCAAGCGGATACATGTTGGCTTCAGAAAGACTATCACTTTCCTGGAAATAGACGATTTTAAGTTTATGCCCATTCCATTGCCCAAAAAAAACAGTGAACGGGGGTTTCATCGCCTTAAAATCTGATAAGGAAGGAAGCGTCTCTTCGGGAATCACACGTTTAAGCAATTCCTGATATATAGTTTCTGCCTTTTCTTTAGAAGAGGGAACGCATAGTACGTCAACTTTCTCAAGCAATTCCTCTGGTGAGGATAAGGCATGTAATTTCATTTTTTTTTGTTCTGGTCTGAAAAGAATAAGTATTCCACCGCCGTCGGGAAGATAGCTCCCCAATATCTTTCCTGATGTTGGCCTTCAGGATCTATCACAATGTTAAAAGTAGTGAGTTTACTCGAAAAAGCGCCATGTGTAAGGGCATTTTTAAATTGGTTGATGTGCTGGCTCATAAACCGGGTCTCTTTCTCTCCGGCATAAATAAACATGCGCATCGGCATAGTATAATTGTACTTAAAAGCATCAAAATAGATTTCATCCGAGTACCAAAAGGACGGGCTGAAAATCATCAGTTTAGAGAAGTATTTAGGATGTACAATCCCGATATACGCGCTAATCAAACCACCCATGCTACTCCCTCCTATTCCTGTGTATTTCCGCTCTGCTTTCGTTCTGTAGTGCGTATCTACATAAGGTTTGAGGGTCTCTATGATAAAATGGGCGTAATCCTTTCCATGCCCCTCACCAAACTTCCGGTGATGATATGGGCTATACTCCTGGATGCGCCCGCTCCCTCCATGGTCGATTCCTATCACGATTAAATCACCGATTCCTCTGGCGGAGAGGTCCATGAGATGCTTATCAATAGACCAGCTCCCAAATGGGGCTTCATCGGCAAAGAGATTTTGGGCATCCTGAAGGTATAAAACAGGATATTTCTTATCAGAATCGTGATAATCATGCGGTAACAAGGCCCAAATACGTCTGTTTTTGCCCAATTGGGGTATCTCAAATCCCTTATCAATAAGCTCAATGATAGGGTAATGAGGCATTGCCTGCTGAAGTTGAGATGTTGGCGACATTTAGATTTTTTCGTCAAAAAAGGCAAAATCGGCACGCAAAATAGTAAAAACCAAGCGGAAATGGGGTTCCGCTAAAAGGAGATTTCCCGGCATGGGTTTTTGGTCTATTCCTTTTGGTGGGTGATTCGATTCCAGAATTATCAAATGCTAAAGATCCTATTGTCCAACATGTAAGCTCTACACTAAGCACTACTAGCTAACAATTGGCTATCAAGGTTTTACACTTGGTGGGTCGTATAAATCAACAAACAAAAGGCTTGGATTCCAGAATAGTAGCAAAAACTTTTTACTTTTAAGTATGGACAGAACTTATGTATTTCTTTGTATCACCTGTGAGTTTAAGGGCGGGGCCTTTTTGCGGCAGCTAAAGCGGCTTGGCCACACTGTGTTTCTAATTACTTCTGAAAAAAACAGAAAGGAAGCCTGGCCGCATGATGATCTCGAAGAGATATTCTATATGCCCAGCGATGACGGTCGACTGTGGGATATTGACCTCCTTATTTCTGGTGTCGCTTATCAGTTTCGGACACATAAAATTGACCGAATTATCGCTCTTGATGATTACGATATATGGAAAGGTGCCCGACTACGGGAAGAGTTCCGGATGCCAGGCATGGGAGAAACAACAGCAAGGCATTTCTTTGACAAACTAGCCATGCGTATGGAGGCGCGAGATGCAGGGATTCCAATACCAGGATTCACTGCTTTATTTAACAATGAAGTCATCAGGGAATTTCTAAATACCAGTACCGGGCCCTGGCTGGCGAAACCAAGACGGGATGCCGGTGCTTTAGGTATTCGAAAAATCGCAGATACAGAGGGTTTTTGGAAATGGGCAGAAGAAGTCGGCGATAAGCGACACCAATTTCTTCTTGAAGAATTTCGCCCTGGAACAATCTGTCATGTAGATGCCCTCAATTATAATGACGAAACGCTTTTTACGCGATGCTCTCAATATCTTGATGCACCTTTCGAAGTAGCCCACAGTGGGGGAATATTTCAGTCAAAAACTATGAGTAGCAAAGATGCACTTGCAAAAAAACTCGTTAAATTAAATATCAAAGTACTTGAATCATTTGGCCTGCGACACGGTGCCAGCCATACCGAATATATCGTTCGTAACGATGGAAAAGAAATTCTGTTTTTAGAAACATCAGCGCGTTGCGGTGGCGCCCATCTAACAGATATGGTCGATGCCGCAAGCGGAATAAATTTATGGGCAGAATGGGCCAATATTGAACATGCCGTCTTAACGGACAGAAAATATCGTCTTCCGCTAGTGGATGAATTACATGCCGGGATCATCGTTACGCTCAGCAAATATGAGCACCCCGATTACGGAATTTTTAATGATCAGGAAATCTGGTGGAAGCTGCAAAAGGCCCACCATATAGGATTTATCTTTCAACATAAAACAGAAAAAAGAATTAGTGAATTACTCGCTCAATATGCTGAAGTAATCCAACGTGATTATACCACGACTGTGCCATTGAAAGAATAATTTATTCGTTCTCATAGAAACCGACACTACCCCCTACCCAGGTTTTATCTTTATTAAATTTAACACCTATCATCTCGCCTTTGCTGAGGCGAGCAAGATTATTCACCAGAATTGGTCTTGGTGCTCCTTCAGGCCAAACCATCATAATCCGCACTTCAACTTTCACGCCTTCACCATCATTGGTTTTTATCACTGGTTGATATTTCACTTTCTCCTGCAAGATAAACTGTGACTTGTCCTTTACATTGTCTATATCACCGGGCTTGATGTGAAAGACTACGCCAGTTCCTGAAAAGGAATAAAGTGGCTTCAAGACATAGTTTTCGAGATCATCTGGAATGCGATCTATCTGGTCAAGAAACAGCGTTTTGGGCATATAGTCACACTCTATAAAAGGCATCATGAATTTTGAAATACGGAAAAACCAATTTGGGTGTCCTACCCAATGCACATCAAGATCATCCGTAAACTTAAATCTTAATTCCAAATCTGGTCTGGACATCAACTCATCGAAAATCACTCTATTGAATAATCTTTTGACATGAACGGTCTGGCCTTTTTCGTTTTTATAATATAACTTATTCCCCTGCTTAAATAGATCCTGAACACAAGCAATCTTGAGGCCAATCGCTTTATGCGCTGCGTGAAAATCAATTTGTGTGGCTTGTTTAAAAGGCTCGACATCCACCAGCACGACTTCATTGGGATCTTCCCCTCCTACAATAATATCATTTAATAAATTTATGTAGGTATCTCCGTTAAACCCATTAAACAAATGATTTACGTTCGTAGGAATCGAATAATGCTTTCGATACATTCTGGCAATGAAGTCCTGATAAAAATACAAAGAAGGGAAACCTTGTACTTCAATAAGTTTTGGCTCAATAACCCCATTTTCATCTTCACAAAGCCCAAAGTCCATTTGGAGAAACTTGGTATGCTCATTTTCTCCTGGCACTTTAGTTCCGGTGGTCATTGAATCCTCTGTCAAATCTCCAAAATCAGGTCTAAGAATACAATCTGCAATTTGATGACAAGCTTTAAAAAGCTTTTCCTTTAGTTCTGTGGAGATAAATATTGGGGATTCGGCAACACGAAATCCAGGTACATGGTCAAACTGTTGATTAATGTCATTCAGGAAGGTCTGATACTTCTCCTGTGAAAAATTTTCGTTGAATTGATTTCGTATATCCGTGATCATAGCGTGAAATATACACCAAAATATGATTTACTTCTCTTATCATATAAAATGATGATCCACCTTCCTGCGCTTTAGGCGATAGTAAATATAAATTCAGGAAACATGATCCACTACAATTCAGGTCATCCCGATTTCTAATACTTTCCCTGAAGGAGGGGGGCTGAAATTATAAAATGTCCATTTATGCTAAAGCCTTCCAGGTATTGACTGGATCATTTTAGTAAATACTGAAAATAAGCTATGATAATACCGGAGAAAGCGCTTTTCGCTGGGCGAAAATGTGATCCATCGCATCTTTAATAAAACCGGGCAGGATCATATCACGGGTATGCGCCAATCTTTCCGGATGAAGGGCATTGTGTAGCATTTCATTATAGGTATCATCGCCATACTGACTGATGATCATTTCCTTCTTTTCCGGTCTGCGCAGGTAATGCACCATTCCGTCCGGATGGGCTTCAGGATGGAATTGCGTACCAAACGATTCATTGGAAAATCTGACAGCCATTAAGGCACGGTCTTCATCAATATCAAGATCCGGATTTTCAATGGCTGTGACGGTGGCTTTTAATTCGCTTAAGCGCTTTTCGTCTGGAAAAATCACTTCGTACTTCCTGAAATCAGCGCCATAGAAGGGCTTATTGATGTGTATAAATAGTGGATCGAGCTCACCAGCAGGGGTGACATCCACCGGAAGAATTCCAAAAGATTCCTTCGCACGGTGAGAAATGGTCCCGATACCAAGATGTTGACATACCAATTGAAAAGAGTGACAGACAAAAAACATATACTTTTTATCGTCGTGTGTCTGATTATGGGCCCAAATTTGATCGAGCAGTGCAAAATACTTTTTGTCCCAATCTCCTAAGAATACTCTGGGATCACCAGGTCCGCCAGAGGAGATATAAATATCAAATTCCAGCCCGGGCACTTCTTCTTTATAACGAACATCGAAGACTTCGTATTCGATGACGCCAAACTGATCAGCAATCCGTTCAATACTGGCCAAGCCCATATTTTCGACATTTTTATTCATGTCGAGGATGGCCATACGTATTGGAGGAGCTGTCTTCATAATATATTGGTTTACTTTAAAACGCGATCTACACGCTAAAGGTGAGGCTTATTTTGGCATTTTACCCTCCAGGGCGTACTTGATAAAGCTACCCCACTTCACATGCATTTTATTTGCTTTGTGTTCTAATGCCTTTTCAATGGCCATTTCGGCAGCATTTTCTACCACCCACTCAAAATTAGCGGCACCTACACTATTCAAATCAGCGTCCGGAGCCGGGTTACAGTAATCTATAGCTAAAGGTATGCCATCTCTTACGGCAAACTCCACTGTATTGAACTCATACCCCAAAGCATGGTTGATCTTCAGCACCAGCTTATGAATTTCCTTCATCATTTTTGGGCTATCTACAGGGGACTTGTCGATATACCGAAGGTGATGTGGATTGCGTGGCTCATAAGGCATCACACGGACGCGATCGCCACCCAGGTAATAACATCTGAAATAGGCATCAAAATCTATGTTTTCCTGAAGCATCATCACCAACTGTCCTGTTTCATTGTACTTCTCAAAGAGATCCTCGTAGCTGGTCACCTTGTATACGCTCTTCCATCCACCGCCTGAGTGCGGCTTCATATACAATGGAAATCCACCTAAATAATCCACCATTGCTTCCCAATCCATCGGGAACTTCATGTTGCGGAATGATTGATCACTTGTATCATCAGGACGTGCATGTGAAGGCAATAATACAGTCTTCGGAACAGGCACGTTAATGATTTCAGAAAGGCAGTTATTAAAAAACTTCTCATCCGCACTCCACCAGAATGGATTGTTGATGACTGCTGTTCCGGTCAATGCAGCATTCTTTAGATAGGCACGATAAAATGGAACATCCTGACTGATACGGTCGATGATGACTGCATATCCGGATGATTTACCCTGAATAACTTCTTCAACCTTAACAAATTCTGCTTCAACACCTTTCACCCCTTTACTATTCACCCGCTCTACAAAGGCTTCAGGAAAAGATGTTTCCTTGCCAAATAAGATTCCGATCTTTTTCATAATTATAATTGATTGTACTGTTCGTTCACAACCCTCCGAAATATCATTAAAAAATTCCGGATTTATGGTTGTTAAATTTTAAGAATATAGATGCAATTCAAGGCTGTAAAATCGCTGATCAGATGCTGACGACACCATTTTCTTCTGAAGCTATTCCACTTGGAATATACTTGTCAGCTTCTGTATCATTGATCCATTTTGTTCCATCAACAAGATAGCGGAATTGGTAATCTTTACCCACTTCCAGATCCATTGTCTTGGTAAATGAACCGTCCTTTAATTTGCGCATAGTGGTTTCCTTTGGATCCCAATTGTTAAAATCTCCCAGTATAGAGACTTTTTTAGCGCTTTTTGCCAATTCTGCATCTAGGTTAAAGGTCACCTTACAAACTGGCTTTGACTTCAAAAATTGTTTCTTAAGACTCATAATATTTTAGATTTCTACCCACGGCGTATTGCCTTTGAGGCCGCAAAGGTAATGATAATCCACAAAAAAATCATGGTCACTTGTCAAACGATTGTTAATGTGGTGACTCCCAGTTAGTGATCCAGGAGCTCTTTCTTTTGTGATTCAAAATCACCTTTTGAAATCACCCCTCTTTCCAGAAGCTCACCGAGATCAGCAATACGATCCAAAACAGTCGCATCGTAGTAACTTTTAGATTCCAGTAAATCTGGTTTTGGTGTGCTTAAATAAGCTACCTGTCGATACCCATTATTGACAAAAACTTCGAAATCAGGCTGGGATCTCAGCCAGATTAATGCCTCATTGCGATAGATTTCCTCAAACTCCTGAAATCCAAAATCCACAGCACTCGCCAAATGGAAATAGGCTTGTTTGGCATCTTTTGCCATCGAATGGCAGCATGAAAGCATGAAATGCGTATGCGGATCATTGTAATCATATTGAAGCGCATCCTCGAAATATTTTTTGGACAAATTGAAATCACCTGACCGAAAAGCGATGAATGCATCCTTTATAATCATAGACCCACGTGACTTTCGCGTTTGCGTAGCGTCTCCTTCTTTGCCTTTATGAAATAGCTTTCTGAACTTGCCCCCATTCTTAGCCGAAGAATGTCCACTATTATATTTTGCATCAAATTCGCTCTGCGGCATCACGGCCAGCAGGATCGCGTCCACTACCGATAAAATTGCTAATCCAACCAAAAACCAAGGCATGCGCTCTTCAATTGTAATTAGCAGCGCAAAAAAGAATCCAGCGAAATTGACAATTCCCAGAAACCGCTTGCCTAAATATAATCTGTGTACACCAAACATACCAAGCAGCAGGGCCAGAATTGAAGCCACTATTTTTGATTTACCATCCGTGACAATTTCATCTGGCTGGTAGGTATTCGGTTGGGGTGCCCGGGGATGAATATTATTGTTTGGCGGAAGCGTATGGTTACGAACCACAGGAAGCGCCATGCCCTTGCTTGAAACAGCATAAAGCGGGGTATCCCCAGGAATATTCTTTAATTGGAAGTTACCCACATGGATCGCCTGAAGCCAGGCGTGATTGCGGATATCCTCAAAGACCCGTTCTGAAAGATAGACGCCACCTGGTTCACAAAGTGGTTCTATGCGTGCCGCTACATTCATCCCATCGCCAAAGGCATCCTTTCCGTCATAGCTGATATCTCCAACGTGAATACCAATTCGAACAGGCACTTCGGGATCCTTTTTATACTCGATCTGCATCTCCACAGAACACTCCACAGCCTTTACACTACTATGAAAAATACTGAGCGTTCCATCGCCAAAAAACTGGATGACATCACCTCCATATTTTTCATGTAACGCCGACAATATCTCCCGATGACGGGATCGAAGTAATAGCGCACGTTCTTCATTGATATGCATAAGGTGTGTGTACCCTACGATATCCGTAAAAACTATAGCGGCCAGTTGGCGAACAAACTTTTCTTCCATGCGCTGACAAAGATAATAAAAGGAGGAAAAGAGAGAGGTGAGGGGTGAGGAGTGAGGGGTGAGGGGAAATCTAAACTGCGACTCTGCGTGAAAAAAGGGCAGAAAGGCGGAAGGGCGGAAGGGCGGAAGGGCAAATTTAATATGTCAACACGTAAACAGATTCCTTAATAATTTGCAATTTTCGAATCTGAAATCTGTTACCTTTCGACAAGCTGATAGCCGACACCCTTTAAAGTCATCAGCTTAACTTCCGGATCCATCCGAAGGTACTTTCTGAGTCGAACGATATAAACATCCAGGTTTCTCGAATTAAAAAAATGATCGTCACCCCACACCTGAATGAGTATATCTTTTCTCTCCACGGGTGCGCCCACATGCGCCGCCAACATTTTCAGCAATTCATTTTCCCGGTGGGAAAGTGTCACCGATTCAGGTCCGTTTACAAGCTGCATGCGTACAGGATCAAAAGCGAGCTTACCAAATTTAAACAGCCCGGGGGATACGCGTCCAGACATGGAGAGCAGGTTGGTCAGCCTGGCCATCAACTCTTCCAGACTAAAAGGTTTTCGCAAATAATCATTGCCCCCCGACTTAAATCCTTCTACTACATCCTTCGCTTCACTTCGCGCAGTCAGGAATATTATGGGCACTTGCTCATCCTGGCGTCTGATCAGTTTTCCAATTTCATAACCACTCAATCCAGGTAACATAATATCCAGAATACACAGATCGGGCTTAAACTCTTTAAATACGGATTCTGCTTCATTTCCGTTTGCTACCCATTCCACCTTGAAGCCATTTCGTTCCAGATGATCTTTGACCAAACTGGCCAGGACTTCTTCATCTTCCACATACATAATTCTACTCTCTGCCATTGAAGCTGGTTCTAATTGAGTTGTGATTCTGAAATGGAATCCAGATTTGTAGGCCCGGATTTATGATTGTTACCTTCCGATTCATGTGGATCTTGCCACGCTGGCAAGGTCATTGTAAAAGTGGACCCTTTTCCAGGCTCACTGACCAAGGCAATCTTTCCCTGATGCTGCTTCACAACATCGGCGACATAACTTAATCCAAGGCCATGCCCTTTGACATCATGTCGATTCTGTTGAGGAACGCGATAGAGTTTCTCAAATATTTTATCATGGAAACCCGGTGCTATACCAATCCCATTATCCTGGATATCCAATCTGATATTTCCATTTTTTCTTTGTAATCGCACATGGATCACCGGATGATCCCCGCCATATTTAAGGGCATTGTCAAAAAGATTGTAAAACACCCCACTCATATGGGTTTGATCTCCATTGATGCAAAATCCCTCTCCTTCCTGATTAAACACCACCTCCGTATGCTTGTCATCAAACTGCAACTTCATTCGATCCATGACGTCTTCCAGTACAAGTTTGATATCCATTTTTTCATAATGCCCCTGAGGCACTCTATTATTGAGGATTCGCTCCACCAGTACGGAGAGTCGACTTAGTTCGCGTTGACAGATATCGATATACCTTCGGCTATGAAGGTCTTGCCCACCTGAAGCCATCGTGAGCGATTCGAGCGCGACACTGGCCGTCGTGATGGGTGTTTTTAGCTCGTGCGTAATATTACTTACAAATTCATCGCGCAAAGCATTCAGCTGAATCTGCTTCATTAAGTTTTTCCAGATATAATAAAATGCAGCCGCCACGACCATCCATAAAAAGAAGGCAAAACAAAAATGAGGGATGAGGTCGTGAAGAATGTCTGCCTTATAATTTGGGTTGACGAGCGCAATTTTCCTATCTGTACTAATATCAAACTGTGGAATACTCATAGCCTCGCCTATGACGGTATCCTCACCTTGCCAACTGACCAAACTAAAATGAGCATATTCGCCTAAACTATCCGTTAGTCGAATACGGCGCATCATCATATCGCTTAGCGTAGCTACTGGCGTATCAAGCACAGCGAATCCGCCCGTTAATTCTTTTAGAAGTTTCCCTCTAAACTGATGTCTTTGGCCTACTTTATAATGTTTGTTTTCAAAACTTTTATCGGGGGGACAATCTGCATTTGCACTAGCCGAATCAGCCATGCTAAATACAAATCGAAATTTATGCGCGCTATTGGAATCTTCATAATTGAAAGATGGGTAGGCAGAAAGTCTGGAGAAGATCAAAGAGTCTTCAACATCTCGCATACTGGAAAACATCACCTGCGTTAGCTTGTCTTCCATCCCGCGATGGGCATCCTTATACTCATTGTTTAGCCAAAGATATTCGAGCACCCCTAAAAGCAGCAGGCTGATGATCATAAGAAATCTGGCCAATGATATATCGATGTGGTTGCGCATTGTATCATCAAAAATAGCGCACCAGCGTATACCTTGTCGATTTCATTAACAATAATTAACCTTATTCAAGGATAAGGCTTGGTATATCCATGTACCTTAGCGCCCTAATTAACTGACTGTTATGAAGTACTTACTATTCGCCACCTTGATTTTTAGCGCCTTTTTGCTTAGAGCCCAAACCTCAGGCATGATCGTTTTTGAAGAGAAAACGGATTTGCACCGAATGTTACCCCCTGAACGGGAGGATATGAAAGATATGATCCCACAGTTTAATTCTTCCAAGTTTGAATTGATATTTACTGAAAATGAATCTAGCTATCGACCGAAAAAGGAAGAGGAACTGGCAAACGGTGAATCTGCCCAAGGCGGTCATATGCGGATGCGTTTTGGTGGCCGCGGCAACCGGATCGTTTATAAAAATCTGGATTTAGATACGATGATCGATTCAAGAGAATTCATGCAAAAACAATTTCTCATCATCGGCGCACCTACAAAACGCAAATGGAAAATTGGCACTAATCAAAAGGAGATTCTCGGGTATAATTGTCTGGAAGCTTCTTATCAGCAAGACTCAGCCAACACCTATGTCGTTTGGTTTACCCCAATGCTTCAAATTTCAAATGGCCCAGCAGATTTTCAGCATCTTCCCGGGATGATCATGCGGGTAGACATGAATAATGGACAGTATACCATTACTGCGGTTGAACTAACCATGGACACTATTGATCTAACAGCACTGGTAGCCCCTACAAAAGGCAAGGAAGTAACCGCAGAAGAATTTGATGCTATCCGCGAAGAAAAGCTCAAAGAAATGGGCGGTGGACCTGGTTCCGGAGGCGGTCGTATGATATTTACAAGAGGACAATAATTCAGTTTAAAAAAAATTTGATGACCAAAATACTACTTCGGGTATGCACAATACTCGTTCTTTCAGTTATCCTTTCACAGCCGCTTTTTAGTCAAGTCAACAAAACGACTTTTACAGGTGCAATACAGGATGAAGCATCGCTCCCAATTCCCGGGGCAACCATGATGATTCTCAATCCGGCTGACTCAACGCTTATTCAGTTTGGGACATCTGCCGGGGATGGTACATTCTCGCTTAAAAATATAGCCAAAGGGGATTATTTATTGAACATCACTTTCCTTGGCATGGCCCCAGTTTACAAGCCGATTACCTCGGGCAATACTGAAGTCGAGGATCTCGGTATGATCCAAATGCTACCAAAGAGCAATATTTTAAATCAGGTGGAAGTAAAAGCAAATCACGTTCCAATCGAAATCATTAAGGACACGATAACTTATAATGCCGATGCATTTCAAACACAACCAAATGCCGTAGTTGAAGATCTACTTAAAAAATTACCTGGTATTGAAGTACAGGCTGACGGATCGATCAAAGCACAGGGGGAAGATGTACAAAATGTGTTTGTTGACGGAAAAGAGTTTTTTGGATCCGATCCTAAAATGGCAACTAAAAACTTACCCGCCAATGCGGTTAAAAAAGTAAAAGTTTATGATAAGCAATCCGACATGTCAGAATTTACGGGTGTCGATGATGGCGAACGATCAAAGACTATTGATCTCGTCTTGAGGGAAGAATTCAAAAAGGGATTATTTGGAACAGCCGAAGCCGGCTATGGTTCTGATGACCGGTTTACTGCCAAGGCATCCATCAACCGCTTTAATAAAACCAGTCAAATGTCCTTTCTTGGTCAGGCGAACAATATCAATGACCAGGGTTTTTCTTTCACTGATATTGTAAACTTCTCTGGCGGCATGAAAGGACTTTCTGGTGGTGGTGGAAGATCCCTCTCCTCAAGCTTACCATTCAATGAAGGGACAAGTACCGGGCAAGTAAATACTGGTGCTGCCGGTTTAAATTACAACTGGCAGAAAAGCAAGAAATTTAATATCCGGTCAAGCTATTTTATTAATAGTGTGGACAAATATCTATCGCAGAATTCTTATCGGCAAAACATTTCGGCAAGACCATTTGACACCAATGAAGACAGCGACAATAACACCATTAATCTTTCACAAAGTATTTCTTTGTTTTCCGATATAAAACCGGATTCATTCAACCAGGTAAAAGCAAATCTTAGTCTTAATTGGGGCAATGGCGATGGGAATAATGAGACCTTTTTGCAAAACCTTACACCGGACAGCATCCTCACCAGTCAATCGCATAACTTGACAGATAACAATGCAGATAACTTTAGCCTTAACGGAAGTGCCACCTATATCAAACGATTAGGAAATAAAGGGCGAAACTTTTCAGTCGGTGGTACAGTCACCTCAGGTGACCAGAATAATAATACCGATCTCGAGGCATTGACTGAGTATTTCATTTCCGGAGACCAAAACTTAATCGATCAGTTGCAATACACCAAATCCAACAACCTGGGGCTTGAAGGAGAATTCTCCTTTACTGAACCACTAAAAAAGCGCCGGTTTTTAGAATTTAGTTACGATATTAAAAATCAGGATACGGATTACGATCAACGAGTGAATGATATTGAAAATTCCATTGAAGTACCTAATGATTCCTTGTCCAATAACTTTTCCTCAACATTTCTATATCAACGTCCCGGTGTAACCTTTCAATACAGTGGTGAAGTGAACACGATTAATGCAGGATTAGAATATCAGTTATCTGACCTGACAGGCTATTTAAGCAGAGGTGAAGGCGATATTAAAAGAACCTACAACCACTTGCTTCCAAAATTCAGCTGGCGATCAAATATAGGGAATGGCAAATATCTGCGCGTGAATTACAACACCCGTATCAATGCTCCTTCGATCACTCAGCTATCACCGGTGATAGATAATTCAAATCCATTGCAATTGTATATTGGTAATCCAAATCTTGATGCCGAGTATAATCACAATTTACGTTTTGCATACCATTCGTTTAGTCAGTTTTCTTCAACCAGTTTCTTCACTTCCATCTCCGGTACGCTTACCGATAATAAGATTATCACCTCCCGATTCTTTAATGAAGATTTTCAGGAAGTATCTTCCCCTATCAATATCGATAACGAATCCGGACTCAGTCTGTACGTTTCCTACGGGCGGCCACTCAAACCAATCCACAGTCGTTTTACGATAAATGCGAATTTGGGATATACCAACACACAAAATTTTGTGGGAACAGATTTAGTTAATGTCAATCGATGGAACAGGACATTCGGTATCACCTTTTCAAATTTGAATTCAAATGTTATTGAATACCGACTTGGTGGTGAATGGGCACATACCAATAATGTATACCCTTCAAGTGATGCGCTGGATCAAAATACTTTTCTCCAAAATTACTTTGTGGATTTTACGCTTACTTTTTGGAAAAAATGGAAGCTTACGGCAGGATATGATTTCCGATCCTATTCCAGTGATCAATTCTCCGAAAATCAAACTCTTCCTTTGATGAAGACCTCTATTTCCCGATTTATCCTAAAGGATGATAAAGGGCAGATTAAGTTTTCAATATTTGATGTGCTGGATGAAAACAGAGGCGTTTCTATTACGGCAGATCCCAATTATTTGGAGCGGATCACTTCGAACTCAATCGGTCGATATGGGATGTTTTCTTTCATCTACTCGATTCGTGGCGCGGGTTCAACACCTCCTGGAGGTGGTGTTCAATATAGACGACACCCATAGTCTAAGGTTCAGGCAGTCAAGTATCCTAAATCATAAAGACCCTCTTTGTATGCCCATAAGGCCCGCAAAGGGGGTTTCTTTTGGCTTAAGCTATATTAAATGCCATTCTAAAGCCTTAATCAGGTGATCCGAAAATTCAAAATCATCCAAAATCATCTATATCCGGTTGAAATTTTACCTTTGCAGCGCAAAATAACCATTGAGACTACCCTGTTTTATTGAGATTTTGGAAAATAAAATCAATTGTTAACAATAGTAGATTTCCAGAATCCTGAAAAACATCTGCATATTGAATACCGTTTATGCCTGTTAGAAGCCCTAGTCGGCTGATTTTCAATTATTCCTCCTCTGTTTTAGAACAATGAATAAGACGCTATACCCACTATTTTTTCTCCTTTTCGTTTCCTTTCACATGACGCAACACCTGAGCGCTCAGGAAATGGTATTGGTCGTGGAACGCTGTAAAGCCCTCGATCAGAAGAGCCCAATTAACAATATCTGGGTGGATGAGGAGAATATCAAATGGGTCTCCAATGGAGAAGGATTGCACAAAGTACTTGCCATTGATCTGGTCCAGAAGGTTTCCATTCCGGCTGGTACAACCTCTCTTCTGACTATTCGCGGAGGAAATGCAAACATCGAATGGAACACATCCGAAATGCAATCGATACTTGGCGGGGTAGAAGTTTCAAGTGCATCCTATGACCCAACTACTAAATCCATCTGGATTGGAACGCAACAGGAAGGTGCCTTTCAGGTTTCGGTATCACCACTTCGCGTGGTCCAGCGATTTAATATAAAAAACAAACAGCTGACCTCCAATCAGATCAATGATATTTACATAGGATCAAAAGGAAAGATTTGGATCGCTACGAATGATGGTATGCTTTCAGGTCAAGACTCAAAATGGTCCTTGGAAGAGCGCTACCTGAATTTTGTTGGGGTGGATGCCTGGGGAGGTAATTTGTGGATTCTTGGTGATGACTTTTTATGGCAAGTGGATAACAGAGGAAAATGGAATCCGATCGCCATTGAGTTGAAGAATGTTGAAGGTAAATTGAGAGACATCGCCGTGGATAAGCGTGGGCGTATCTGGATTGCTTCAAACATGATGACGGGATACGATGTGGAAAACAATATATATCAACAATTTGGTCCAGGACAGTATTTCACCAGCCAATATGTCAACTGTCTGGATGTGGATCGGGATGGATCGATTTGGACAGGAACAGATGATAAAGGCTTATACCTGATCCAGTGGGAATCTTCCATGACCGTAAATATTGTTATGGACAAACCATTGGATTGTAAGAATCTACAACCTACTGCCGTTTTATCCGCAAAAGTAATCGGAGGAGAAGCACCACGAATTTATCAGTGGAGTACCGGCAGTACCGCCGAACAAATAAGTGACCTTGCCGCAGGTAAGTATTCATTAACCGTAACTGATGCAAAAGCAATAGTAAAAACAGCAGAATATGAAATCCCTGATCCTTCCATAAGCATCTCCATTGAAGTCGTCAAAGCATCTTCAGGTTCCACAGCAGGAGATGCCAGCGTAAACCTGCTTGTAAATGGAGGAACTGGTGCCATGACCTACAAATGGGATAATGGTGAGGCAACCCAACTGGCAGTAATGCTCACAACAGGCATGCATGCCGTAACCGTTACGGATGAAAATGGATGTACCGCCACGACTTCCTTTGAAGTATCTGAAAAAGTTTTGCCGCTTTCAGTTAAGGTGGAAGTATTGTCAGAAAATAAATGTGCGGATGGTCAGCTCGGTGAAATTCAGGCTATCGTCAGTGGAGGAAAAGCGCCAATTCAATACCAATGGAATTTCGACAATGCCACAAAAGAAAAATTATCCAATTTGCCTGTAGGTGAATATTCAGTGACTGTTGCTGATGCAGCAGGACAGACAGCAGTAGGTTTTGCCAAAATTTCGGCACCACCTTCGCTTGTAGTTTCGGTCACCAATGTCGCTGCTGCTAATTTAGGCGTTGACAATGGTCGGGCGCAAGTAAAAGTAGAAGGAGGCAAAAGCCCTTACAAGTATAGTTGGGATAATGGTGCAACAACGGATCAGGTGAAGAATTTGTCTTCCGGACTCCACACCATGACGATTACAGATGCCAACGGTTGCAGCCATGTTCAGACAATTGATATTTCAGAGAATATTGATATGCTTGGTGTCATCATCAAGGATGCAGGTCAAATCAATTGTGCCGGTCAGGCAACTGGTTCATTACGCCTTGACATTACCGGAGGGAAAGGACCTTATACTTACTTATGGAGTAATGGGCAAACGGGAAGCATTGCTGAAAAACTATTAGCTGGTGCTTATGCGGTAACTGTCACGGATGTGGTAGGCTCTACTTTTACGGCATCTCATGAAGTGCCTGAGCCTAAACCAGTAAGTGCCACTGCTTCTGTGGATGCACCATCTTCTACCAATAGCCTGGATGGAAAAGCTTCAGTAAAAGCTAATGGCGGAACAGGTGCATATCAATATGCGTGGGACAACGGAGAGTTGGAAAGCAAAGCAACAAAACTTCCTGCCGGAATACATACAGTCACAGTCACGGACGCGGCTGGTTGTTCGACAACGGCAAGTGTTGAAATCAGTGAAAATATCCTGGCGCTGGCTGTTGATATTTCGCAAACAGGAAGTATAAAATGTGCAGGAAATGCTGAGGGCGTTATCAATGCTGTGGTAAAGGGCGGCAAGGGACCATATACCTACTTATGGAGTGAGGGGCAGACAACAGCAATTGCAAAAAATTTAAAAGCGGGAACTTATGTAGTGACCGTAACGGATGTTGTGGGATCTACTATCATTTCAACTTTCGAAGTGACAGCACCGGATGCTATTACAGCTGTCGCAACAGCTGAAGCTCCATCCTCAACCAATGGCCTTGATGGCAAAGCATATATTCACGTCAGTGGAGGTACAGGCGCATTTCAATACACATGGGATAATGGAGAATCCGATAATAAGGCAACGAAACTTGCTGCCGGTCTTCACTCCATCACTGTAACCGATGCTTCCGGTTGTTCGACAACGGCAAGTGTTGAAATCAGTGAAAATATTCTCGAATTATCTGTTGCAATCGAACAAACCCAAAAGGTAAAATGCGCGGGAACTACTGAAGGCACTATTACAGCTATTGTTAAAGGCGGAAAAGAACCTTATACATATTCATGGAGTAATGGATCTTCGTCTCCAACGGTATCTAATGTTGGTGATGGTTTATACTCCATTACGATCACGGATGTAACAAGTCATACTGCAACTTCTGTGGTAACAATTGATTCACCAAAACCATTGGTGGCAGTCACCACCGTTGAAAAATCTGCTTCTACCAATCAAAAAGATGGAAAGGCGAATATCAGTGTTTCCGGAGGAACTGGAAAGTACACGTACGCCTGGGACAGCGGTGAACTAAGTGCTAAGGCATCGGCATTGGGAGCCGGTGCACACAAGGTTACTGTCACTGATGAAAATGGTTGTACCATAGAAAGTAGTGTTGTCATCACAGAAAATATTTTACCCTTAGCAGTAACGATCGAACAGACCTCAAAGATATTATGTGCGGGGGCATCTACTGCAGCTTTAACAGCATCAGTGACTGGTGGCAAGCCACCCTACTCTTTTCAATGGAAAGGTCCAGCAAAGCAGTACACGGGTGAATCAGTAAGTCAATTAGTTGCGGGTCAATATGCCATGCTGGTTGAGGATGCAAATGGCACGTCTGCCAGTGCTTCACACGAAGTTTTAGAACCTAAGCCATTGGTCCTTATTGCTGAGGATATCGCTCCGGCGAATACAGGAGATAATGATGGAAGTGTAACGCTGAAAGCATCCGGTGGCACAGGAAAGTACAGTATACTAAATGGTACATGGCCTTCCGGTGCGGCAAGCTATAATCTTAAACTACTCAAACCGGGTAACTATGTGTATTCGATTAGCGATGAAGCCGGTTGTAGTGCAAAAGTTGAAGTGACTATCACTGAGGACATTCTGCCTTTGTCTGTATCGATCAACCAAACTGAAAAGATATTATGTGCCGGGAAAGGTTCTGCCACCCTTGAAGCATCTGTTAAAGGAGGGAAAGGGCCATTTGCCTACGCTTGGAGTAATTCTTCTGCTGGTGCATCAGCAACAAACCTGACTGATGGTAATTACAAAGTTACCGTGAGTGATGTGACCGGGCAAAAAGCAGAAGCTGAATTTAAAATTGAGGCACCAAAGAAACTAACCGCCGAAGCTGCCAATTTGCGTTCTGCTACGAATGATCGTATCAAAGATGGAAAAGGACAGGTAGAAATCAGTGGAGGAAGTGGTCCGTATACTTACCAATGGAGTTCTGGTGAGACTACAGCGCAAGCCAGTAGTCTTGCGCTTGGATCAGGAACTGTTGTGATTACGGATGTGAATGGTTGTTCGGCCAGTGCGCAATTTGTAATCAATGAAAAAGTACTTCCTGAATTAACAGCTGATCGATTGTCTTCCGGTGAGCCGATCAGAATGGAGAAGATCCAATTTGATGCGGATAGTATTGTGATTCGTGAGGATGCGATTCCTTCGATTGATGAGTTGTATGAATTCCTATATGATAATCCGACGATCATCATCGAAGTATCTGGTCATACAAATGGACTTCCTGCTGATGATTATTGTGATCGTATCAGTACTGCTCGTGCTAAATCTGTAAAAGATTATTTGGTTGGAAAGGGTATTGAAGATCGTCGGGTGATATCTATTGGTTATGGAAAGCGCAAGCCTATTGCTACGAATAAAACACCTGAGGGTCGAAAGCGAAATCAGCGGGTGGAGATCAGGTTGATTAAGATTGAGGAGTAGCGTTAGCACTATCATTGTTTAAATGTTTAAGGTTTAGGAGGTTATCCCAAACGCTTTGTATTGGAATTGATTTTTAGTATTAAAGATTTATATTTGTGCGCTTTAGGGCCCATAGCTCAGTTGGTTAGAGCACCTGACTCATAATCAGGTGGTCCCAGGTTCGAGCCCTGGTGGGCCCACTTTTTAAAGACAGATCTTAATAGGTCTGTCTTTTTTTTTAACATAACTCTTTTGTTTTACATAGAATATTCTTAAACCTGACTCTCCCGTACCGATCGATCGGTACAGGGACAGGTGGTCCCAGCCCCGATCCATCGGGGGAGCCCTGGTGGGCCCACATACTTAAGACAGATCTTAATAGGTCTGTCTTTTTTTTTAACATAACTCTTTTGTTTTACATAGAATATTCTTAAACCTGACTCT
>JBBKWA010000263.1:0-6936 GCA_037968695.1 Saprospiraceae bacterium | reverse complement strand
TGAGCGGTGAGCGGTGAGCGGTGAGCGGTGAGCGGTGAGCGGTGAGCGGTGAGCGGTGAGCGGAAAAATAAATATTTTGATTCTGATAAAGGAGCAATCCTCAACATTCTTCTTTTAACTTTTCTCTCTTCATTCTTCTCTTTTCTCTTTCTCAGACGCCAGACTCTTGACGTCAGACATTAGACGCCAGACAGAAGACAAAGGTTAAATGGAAAAGTTTTTCTTCGCGTTCTGCGGAGTGCTTATTTAACATTCGTATGCTCTTCAGCTTTTAGTCGTGCTCCTTCACTGAAGCTATGGCGAAAGCTAATGCCCAAAACAGGTTCACGAAAAGAGGAAAGTTGTTGTTGTGCCGAGCGTGAATTATTTCCCGCAGAACTCGCAAAAAAGAAAACGCAGAAATGCGCAAATAAGAATCACAACAATTGGCAAATTAAAAAACTAAACCTTCTAAACCTTGGAACCGAAGGTGACAATACTAAACTTTCTAAACTCTATACCCTACGGTTTTCTCTCCCGCTGTATACGCCTTCGGCTAACAGCAGGGTCTCCCCCATATAACTACGTATATAGGGTAAACGCTGCGCTCCGATTTTCACTTACCGTCCCATGTGGACAAGTAACACAGATATATCTGAAGGAGAAACACCACTGATCCGACTGGCTTGACCAATCGTTCGTGGCTTGAGCTGCATGAGCTTTTCTCTGGACTCAAGGCTCAACGAACTGATCTTGGAATAATCGGTAGACTCAAGTAAGGAGAGGTCTTCGAGTCGATTCATTTTGTCTACCATGTCTTTTTCGCGCTCGATATATCCCTTATATTTGATATTGACTTCAGCGAGACTGATAGTCTCTGTATCAAATCGGGATAACCCTTCTACAACTTGTGGCAGATAAGCCGATATATCATCGAGGTTGATATGAGGTCTGCTTAGGAGCAGATTAATTTTGATTTTCTGATTGATTGGCGCACTGCCAAGCGCTTCTAGATACGGATTGATTTGCGCCGGCTCAACACTCATTTCCGAAAACATTTTCTCAATATGTTTTATCCCTTCACGCTTTTCTTCTGCTCTCGCCACACGATCTTCGATTCCCTTCATACCAATTTTCTGTACTAACGGGGTTAGTCTCAAATCTGCATTGTCTTGTCTAAGCAAAATCCGATGTTCGGCTCTTGACGTGAACATGCGATAAGGTTCCAATGTCCCTTTGTTGATCAGGTCATCAATTAATACACCGATGTAGGCCTCCGATCGTTTCAATATAAAAGGAGCTTCTTCATTTATGGCCATGTGCGCATTGATGCCTGCCATCAGTCCCTGAGAAGCTGCTTCTTCATAGCCTGTTGTCCCGTTGATCTGCCCCGCGAAAAATAAGTTTTTGACTAACCTTGTCTCGAGTGTTGCTGACAACTGCGTTGGTGGGAAATAATCATATTCAATGGCATACCCCGGACGGAACATTTTACAATTTTCGAAACCGGAAACTTTACGCAAAGCCTCAAACTGAACTTCCTCTGGTAATGAAGAGGAGAAACCATTGACATACACTTCGACTGTATCCCATCCTTCAGGTTCCACAAAAAGCTGGTGTCTGTCCTTATCTGCAAAACGATCAATTTTATCTTCTATCGAAGGACAATAGCGAGGTCCTACGCCCTGAATTCTTCCATTAAACATCGGCGATCTATCAAAGCCTGTGCGCAATACATCATGCACCTCCGAGGAAGTATAGGCAATATGACATGGCCGCTGTTTGACCAAAGGTGGTGTATCCGTATAGGAAAATTTACCGGCTGGTTCATCTCCGGGTTGTACTTCCATTCGATTATAATCCAGTGAACGACCATCTACTCTTGGTGGCGTTCCGGTTTTCATTCGACCTGATTCAAAGCCAAGTGAAACTAACTGCTCTGTGATTCCTGTGGCCGCCTTTTCTCCTGCCCTACCTCCGCCAAATTTCTTCTCCCCTATATGAATCACGCCGTTGAGAAAAGTACCATTTGTCAGCACCACAGATTTCCCGGGAATCTCTATGCCCAAGCCAGTGGCCACGCCAGTCACCCTTCCATCTTTCACTACCAATCCTGTCACCATTTCCTGCCAGAAATCCACTAGTGGATTATCTTCCAGCATCAACCGCCATTTTTCAGCAAAACGCATCCGATCGCTCTGCGCACGTGGACTCCACATGGCAGGACCTTTGGATTTATTAAGCATTCGAAACTGGATCATGGTATGATCTGTCACAATACCACTGTACCCTCCTAAAGCATCTATCTCTCTGACTATCTGTCCTTTAGCCACCCCGCCCATCGCCGGATTACAGCTCATTTGGGCGATGGTATTCATGTTCATCGTCACTAGCATGACCCGACTACCCATGTTGGCTGCAGCAATTGCAGCTTCACATCCGGCATGACCGGCTCCGACTACTATGACATCGTATTCTTGAAACATGGGCGCAAAGATAAGGGAAAAGGGGGCAGGAAGTGAAAAGGGGTTAGAGGTTAAGGGATTAGGAGGTGAGGGGGTGAGGAGGTGATCCCGATGGATCGGGAGTGAGTGGTGAGTGGTTAATACAACTAAACGCTATTCACTAAACCTTAAACATTAAGAGAAAAATCAATTTTCCTTTACCGGTTCAGGAGCGCGAATCGTTACAAAAAACTTACGAAGTTCCAGAAATGAAACTGTTTTGTTAGAAAAGAAATCCAAAGCAAGTGCTGATTCTTCTTCTGTAGCTTCAAGACGAAGGAGCATATTATGTAAATGCATCCGCATATGTCCTTTCTGAATACCCGTGGTGACTAAAGAGCGAATGGCTGAAAAATTTTGCATTAATCCTGTGGCTGCAATGACCTCCATAAGTGTTGAAGCATCTGGATTTCCTAACATCTCCAACGAACGCTTCGCTAATGGGTGTAACGTCGTCAGCCCACCGACAGTGCCTACTGCAAGAGGGATTTCCAATTCGAAGTGAAAGATGCCATTATTGACAGTACAAGTAGAAAGTCCTTTGTATCGCCCACTTCTGGCTGCCCATGTATGGCCGCATGCCTCGACTGCCCGAAAGTCATTAGCGGTGGCAATGATAACCGCATCTATTCCATTAAAAATTCCTTTGTTGTGTGTGGTTGCACGATAGGGATCAATTTGTGCAATCCGTACCGCGGTATAAAATCGTCTGGCAAATTCTTCCGGCGCTAAACCACCTTCAAAATCTCCTAAGTCAGCAACTGGACATTCCACCCAGGCCTTGACAAGACAGTCAGGTGTATAATTCGACAAAATAGACATGATCACTTCAGGTATCATATCCTCCTCAGGCATGTTTTCAGCAAACCAAATTGGGAGTACCTTGGCAAAATGTTCGAGTATCGAATTAATAAAATTTGCCCACATTGAATCACAGGTATTGGCTTCGACGACCAACTGATAATACCCCGGTTCGCGATCACACAAATTAACAAGGGATACTTTTTTTATTCCTCCTCCCCTTTTGTCCATGCTTCTGGTAATCTCTTTTGAAGAAGCTATTAAATGAGCAGCGATTTCCTTTTCCTTTGAAGCTATTAGATCAGCATCACCATACCAGAGAAAGTGAACTTGTCCAACTTTAATGGTATCGATGACTATAGTTTTAATGCCCCCTCTATCCAACCAAAACTTTGCAGCACTTGCCGCAGCAGCAACAACTGAACTTTCTTCGGTCACCATTGGTACACAGTAGGTCACGCCATTGACAAGAAAATTTGGGGCAACTCCTAATGGCAGAGGATAGTTACTTATTGTGTTTTCACTAAAGCCATCCAAAATCTTTTGCTGATCCTCATTTACCAGCAGGTAACTGGCCAATTCACGTTTTACCGTTTCAGGATCTTTAAAAAAATTCTCTACCAGCCATTTGATCTTGCCTAGTTTGGAAAGTTTTGAAAACCCGGATATCGTCTTATGTCCCATTAGATTATTTCACCTTCAAATATGTATGTGCAAGCTGCAATCCCTCGATCTGACTTAAAATATACTCATCCAAAGCCTCCTGACTTTCATCTGCATATTTTAGAAATCCACTTGCCTGACCATATATCGCTGTAGCATTTATTTTTTTCATCCAATAATAACCATCTAGAAAATCTCTTAATCCTCCTGAAAGAATAAATTGATTACATCTTACATCAGCAGCATCGCTTTTCAACACGTCATTTATCCAACCTATCATTTCACCTACTGTATGCCCTATTCCTGAAACAGGTTCAAACACTTCCTGCTGCACACCATCGGATCGGAGTAATTCCAATTTGGAAAAGTTCGTACCACCGTGTGCGGCTAGCTCAAGTGCTGCAATCGGCATTTTTAGCAATGCCGCTATACTTTTGGGACCCATGCCTTGCCCAACTTCTTTAACCACTACAGGAAAAGAAAAGTTCTCCAGTAAACGACCCAAAGTCTCCAATGGCGCATGTGCAATATAATCACCTTCGGGTTGCAGCCATTCCTGCAAAGGGTTTATATGTAATATCAGTCCATCCGCCTGAAGTCGATCCAGCAATTCTTGTATATCATCTTTGCGGTCATTATCCAGAAGATGTTCTACTTGCGCAATCCCAAGGTTTGCATAAAGTGGCAGATCGCTACCGATTATTTCCCGCACATTAAAATCCTGTATACGTTCGAGGTTGTCCAAAAGAGGTCGACATGATCCCAGCCCCATGCCGAGACCAAACTTCGCACAACTGGTAGCTAATCTTCGATTGATGGCAAAAGCTTTTTCCGTTCCCCCGGTCATGCTGCTGATCCAGAGTGGTGCTTTTAGGCTTTTACCTAAAAATTTAATCCCAATATCTAAATCAGTGGAAGGATGACTGGCCAGCATCGGCTCATAATAAAACCGATCATCGGGGCCATTATTGGCCATATCAGCTTGAAAAGCAAGATCTATATGATCTTGTTTACGGTCAACTTCTTGAATATCAGGTACTTTTTCCTCCATGATCCATACAAAGGTAATGTTTCAAATACCAGTTTTGGTCGATTAACGATTTTTAACCGAGTAAGAGCATAGAGCAAGGAGCATAGGGCAGAGGAAAAAGGGGTGAGCAGTGAGGGGTGAGGGGTGAGTGGTGAATGGTGAATGGTGAA
Source organism: Saprospiraceae bacterium (assembly GCA_037968695.1). GTDB lineage: Bacteria > Bacteroidota > Bacteroidia > Chitinophagales > Saprospiraceae > Opimibacter. Next base: position 1,789 of record JBBKWA010000263.1, on the reverse strand, counting down.
AATTAATTATTGAAACAAATAACCCTATAACCACTAATCGCTAAACATTAAACGCTAACCACTAAACATTTAACCATTTAACCAATACTCCTGCTCATTTCTTCTCTTCTTCAATCTCCTGGACAATTCTTTTAAAGACATACCGGGTCACAAATATTCCTTCATTATCATCTTTGCCGGCATCGCTCTCGACGCCAGTTGTCACAAAAGCCAACTCCCATCCTGCATTAGCCATTGCATTTAATTTGCCAGAAATCAAAGCATCATTGGAAGCGACGTTTTGGAAATTAATTCCTCCGAGGCTAAAGAAGTTGAGCATTTTTGTTTCTTCAAATGCGTCAATTTTAATATCGGAGCGTTTGACACTCCCCATATCACTATCCTTTCCCCGGGTACGTTTTGTTGTAAAATTGGCAGGGTTCAGATCCTCTGCATTAGAGATCATTCTTGAACGACCCAATCCCGCAGGTACAATCGATTCAATAGTTGTGACTACAGCGTATTGAAATTGCTGGGCAAAGGCATCTGCTGCTGTAAGCAAAAAAATAGCCGCAAGTAAAATCAGGTTTTTCATAGGAATTTATTTTTATAATATGAACAAATCAATTTGGTGAATGATGAACGGTGAACGGTGAACGGTGAGGAGTGATCCCGATGGATCGGGAGTGAATGGTGAATAATAAAAAATTAAAATTGGCTTTTTAAACATTAAACCCTAAACCCTAAATATTTCAACGCTTAAACATTTCCCTTCTTCTTATAGATCGCATCCAGGTCCCGTCCGAGTCCTTCATAATCCAGTCCATAACCAACGACAAAGTTATTTGGAATAGAGATCCCAACATATTTCAAAGTCGTAGCATACTGATATGCATCTGGTTTCTTCAGCAAACATGCTACTGCTAAAGATGCAGGATTTTCTGCATTGATTTTATCCATAAGATGGTGAAGTGTATGGCCTGTATCTACTATGTCCTCCACAATAATCACATGTTGATCTTTCAATGTGGATTGCCAAAGAAAATGCTCCTTCATCTGACCACTGGATGCCGTGCCGCGGTATGAACTGATTTTGATAAAATCCAATTGAATGGGTACAGAAATTTTGCGCACCAGATCGGCTGCAAAAATAAACGCGCCATTCAGTACAACTAATAATTTTGGATTCAGCCCTTTATAATCTGCATCAATTTTAGCGGCTAATCTCTCCACCGCTTGCGCTATTTCCTTCTCGGAAATAAAAGGCACAAATTTTAAATCATGGAGCTGAACTTCATTCATTGTAGATCAAATTATTTTCCTGCAAAAATACGCTTATGCAACATCTACCTATAGTTGCTCACATGCCAATACCATATTGGTCAATTAAAAAGACCAGTGAAGTTAATGCTGCAGCCCCTGTTGCCAGTTCCCGGGGGTGAACATTTTCAAGCACATCGCGGGCGGAATGATGGTAATCAAAATATCTTGAATTGTCCGGGCGCATTCCCATCATCAAAGCTGCTATGGGAGCCAACCCACTAATATCTGCTCCTCCGCCTCCTTGTTTCAGTTCAATATCATAAGGCTCCAATAGTTCCATAAATACAGCCATGTGGCTTAATGCAGTATCCAACGAAGCATGCGCCCCAACAGAACAACCAAAAGACTGTGGTGTAAAACCACCGGCATCGGACTCTATGGCTGCCAGATAGTACTCGTTGTTTTTTATAGCTTCTTCGGCATAAGTCTTTCCTCCCATCAGGCCATTCTCTTCATTGATAAAAAGGACACATCGAAGTGTACGGCG
>JBBKWA010000262.1:0-15606 GCA_037968695.1 Saprospiraceae bacterium | reverse complement strand
TTATCTGCAAGTGGATCTGTTTCACCATATCCTTTGGTCGTCAATCTTGAACCGGCCACTTGACGTGTAATTAAATAATAGTCGACAGAAGATGCCCTTTGTCTGGACAAAGTCGAATTGTATTCATCAGTTCCTGTGTTATCTGTGTGTCCTAGTACAAGGACATCGGTATCATCATATTTATTCAAAGTGCCTGCGAGCTTGTTTAAATTGTTTTTGGTCTCTGTTTTGAGTGCATAGGAGTTGACATCAAACAAAATGCCTGAATCAAAAGTAATTAATATGCCTTCACCTACTCTTTCAACTTTTGCCCCTTTGAGGTCTTCTTCTATTTTTGCGGCTTGCTTGTCCATATAATTCCCAATCAATCCTCCTGCAACACCACCAACTACGGCGCCAATAATAATGCCTACAGCCTTATTGTTCTTGGCGATCACTGCGCCAGCAGCACCGCCGACAGCTGCACCTATGACAGCTCCTTTGGTTTGCCTGCTGGTATTACATGCGGGCATGACAAGCAGGGAGAAAACCATCAAGATGGAAAAAAGATACGTGTTTTTCATAATATAGGTACTTGAGTTTAATTGTTAAGTTTTGATAAATAGAGGTGATCTGATCACTATGCCTGAGCTGGCAGATGTCATTTCTTTGACATGCAAAGAGAAGACGATGATAACAGCAAAAATTGATTTAAAAGAATGATTTCGAACATACTGACAGCATGTTCATTAAAGGATATTTATCTATATAAAGGTATCTTATGGAAAATAGAACCACTTATACAATTCTTAAAAGAAGTTGTATAATTCACACATTTATCTGAATGATGTGCTCTTTATTATGCAATGGATCAACGGGGCTATTGTTTAGTGACAATAACCAACATTTGTGTTCTATGTTGTGGATTAGGGAGGACAACCGACTAGAGTGGGCGAGTACATTAAGCCCCAGGAGCAGAATTCTACCAGTTTCTTTTTTGGATTATACCGGCAAGAAGGAGGGATAGCCTTTAAAGGGATCGGTGAGGCTGTATTAAATAAAGCGCGTTTTCAATGTGCTTTATTTTTTGATGGTAAACTTTGATTTTGAAAACTCGACTTTATTAGTAGTCAGCGTAGAGTAATATCAGATCTTCTTCACTCGAACAGCATTTAAACCTTTCAAGCCTTGTTCCAGTTCAAACGAAACTTTGTCGTTTTCCACTATTTCTTCTGTTAGGCTACTAACATGAACGAAGAATTTTTCATTCGTGTCATTTTCTTTAATGAAACCAAACCCTTTTTCATCATTGAAAAATTCTACTTTTCCGTTCCGCACAACATCCACTTCTTCTTTCTCTCTTTTAGGAACACCTAGGTCTATATCTTTTGCCTTAAATACTATTTTTTTGGCCGGATCTGGTGGCGTATCAGTAAGATGCCCATTTTCATCAACATAGGAAATCATATTCTCAAATCCGGACCTTTTCGGACTTGCCTTGCGTTCTTCACGTTTTGCTTCTTTGTCCTGACGTTTCTTTAAACGCTTTTTCTCTTTTTCTTTTTTGTTGTAAGTTTCTTGCGACTTTCCCATTAATTATAATTTTTGTTTAGTGTTTACTGCTGTTGGTTCATGAAACGTTGCCGTCCCGAAGGACAGCTAATCCCTCATATTGTTTGTGGTTTGCTTGTTTTCCATTTTTGATTTACCATATTTATCACCAGGTCTTTGTATTCCCAACCAACTTTTTGAGCGGCCAAAGACGATAAGTTGTCCTGGTCTTGTCGATTTAACCTTGACGGGCCAGTCATATTTGGTTTCATGTTTAAGTCAAAGATATAATATTCTCCACTTTCATCTTTTCTGCAATCAATTCGTATTGGCGCTTTCGCCCTGACCAAAGTCGCAGCCTTTTCACATTGCATATTTATATCATATATACTCTTGTCATTTAATTCATTTTCACCTAACACTATACTGTTGTTTATAACCGCCACAGTGCCATTATATGGAACTACCCCGTCAATATGATTAGTCCTTTTAACGGCTGGCAGACCCCAATAGTGACCTTTAAATTCAGGTTTATTCCCAAATTGGTAATTTCCGGGAGGCATTACTGTAATGGTGATTTCCTGTCCTATCAGGTATTTCTCAATATAAAAAGAGGTCCCGTAAATAGTCAAGTCAAGGAGTTCGTCCAATTTGCTTTTTAATTCAGCTTGGGTCTTTACAAGGGAAACACCTTGACTTCCCCGACCTCTTATTGGTTTAATAATGAAAGGATAGGCCATTTCCAGATCATTAAGCAAGGAGTTTCTGTCAATTACTTCTGAGTCAGGAATGGGCAATCCGTTCTCTTTAAGAAGTCTGTTCGTCATCAATTTATCATCGAAAGCATCAACAGTTTTTGGAAATTGCCCAACGAACTCAATGTCTTCATCAAAGAATTGTTCAATTGGATGTCCCGTATATAAGACCGTATTCAACCAAATTGTCCTAGCGCCTTTATTTAAAGCGAGTTGAATACCTTCTTTCGTATCAGGAAATACCCAGTCAAGATCATTTTCTATCCTTGGTTCCTGAACATAGGGTACAACGGACAGCCCATGATTAGATAATGCATGCGCAATGTCCGCGCCACTATCTGAATAACCTCCCGGCTTCATAGGTTTTTTAATTCCATTTACAGCGGGAGGACAGTCGGCTTGATAAAGAATTGCAATTTTATTCATTGCGAGAATTAGTAGCAAATAAATTCTTGACTACACGCTAGCCGGTAAGGCAGCTATTCTGTGCACGGGTACGTGCATCAAAGATAAGGATATCATTGGATTAGATTCTTCCTCTGCTAGTCGATACCTCATGTTTTGGATTTTATTTTCGAATCCTTAATCTCTTCCTAGATTGCATTAATCGAATTCACTTTTAATGATTTTAATAAATCTGGAAATAAAGCTATTGATGGATTACGTGAAGTCATTATTGTTGGATTAAATGTTTTGTGTGAAATTTTGTAGGAGGGAACTATTAGTTTAAACGCAACAGCCTGACAATAATTCCAAGAATAGACAATTCGCTTCGATTCTATTTTAGAATAGTATCGAAATGACTATCACCGATAGTCCTAATATGGCGAGGAACAGAACACTTGGCCTTGACTTTAATTCAATGAGCCGAATTCAAAATCTGTTGGACAATTGTATTAAGAATCCATTTTAGGCTAATTCTCGCAGGTAGCGGATGAGTTGTGGTTTACTGTGTACCTGAAGTTTAGAGTATATATTTCGAACATGGGTTTTGATCGTGTTCGGTGATAAAAAGTGATCAGAAGCTATGTCCTGGTTGCTTTTGCCGGCCCATAACGCTTCGAGCATAGTGTATTCTGAAGAGGTAACAGGGGAGAGAAGGTTTTTATTGATCATAGACAATGGAGGCAATCGCTGGCCTGTTGGTCCTTGTTTCTTAGCCAATGCCATTTTTACCGCCGGGGCTAAATCATCTTCTTTAAATGGTTTGACGAGATAGGATGCGGGAAAAGTTTCAGCAGCTTTAGTCAGCGTATCATTGTCAGCATAGGACGTAATATAGATAAATGGAATGCGGAATTCCCGATCAATTATAGTCGCCAATTCGATGCCGGACAATCCATTGCCCAGATTGATATCCAACATAACAAGGTGAACATCGTGGTTTTTCAAAACCTCAAGTCCGTCCTCCGCAGAATGTACGATGTTGACAATCGTGTATCCGTGCGATTCGAGATTGAACGCAATATCACATGCGATCGCCACTTCATCTTCTATGATCAGGATTTTAGCTTGCGACATGCTGTAACCTGTTGAATGATTGGATTGGTGCTTTTCGTTCAAATGTAAGCTTGAATTCAGTTCCTTTGAAGTTGTCTATCTCAATGGAAGCTTTCAGTTTATTGGCAAAGGATTTAATCAGCTGGGTTCCCATGGAGGTTGATTTTTCTGGCAATTGAGTAAACGAAGTTCCGACACCATTGTCTTTAACCATCAATCTGATTTTGCCATTGGCTTCTTTAATGCAGACCCTAAGTTGACATTGAAGGGTATTAGGATACGCATATTTGAGGGCGTTGGTGATCAATTCGTTGCAGATAAGGCCCATGGGGACGACAGTATCTATATCCAATGTAATATCTTCTATGTCTAGCTCCAGCATCACTTGCTTTCCATTTAATGGATAGCCTTTGACGAGGAAACGGGACAGATCTTCAAAATAATTTTTGACTTTAATGCTGTGGAGATCTTCATTTAGATACAAATGTTGATGAAGAAGGGACATTGTTTGAACTCGATTTTTGCCGGTGTTGATTGCCCGCATGATTGTACTGTCGGTTTCAAATCTGCTTTGAAGATTGAGTAATGAAGAAACGACCTGAAGGTTGTTTTTTACCCGATGGTGTATTTCTTTAATCAACATCTTGTTGTTGTCAAGCGCCTCCTGTAGTTGATTGTTTTTTTCATGAAGCACTTTATGGCTTCGGGATTTTGTGATCAAAGCATATACAAATCCAGCAAGTGCTGCTATTACCAGAAATAATCCGATTAAAGAAAACATGAGTTGTTTGTGTTTTTGATTGAGTTCAAGCGCCTGAACATTTTGTATTGCATTGAGCGTGGCGATCTCTTCATTTTTTATGTTGGCCTCATATTTTTGTTTCAAATCCAACATGGTTCTGTTTTGAAATGCCAAATCTAGTTTTTGATGAAGTTGGGAAAGCGAATCACCGTAGATCAACGCTGTTTGATATGCGCCGGATTTGCGATAGGCCTCTGCGAGCCCTGCATAGCCATCTGACCGAATTTGTTCATTTCCAATTTCTTTACCGATGTGCACCAATTGTAGAAAAGAGGCAATACTTTCTTTGGCTTTTCCTTTGCTCAGGGCCACCCTTCCATGCGCTTGATAATAGCTTGATTTGTGTAGATCGCCTATCGCTGCCTGCAGAAAGGGTTGCGCTTCTTTAAGGTAATAATCTGCAAGTTTGAAATCATTTTGGCGTGAAGCAAGGACGGCAAGATTTGAATAAATGGCAATTTGTGATTTTGGAATTTCATTTAATTTCTGATCTGATAATGCCGCCAAAAAATAAGCCTCCGCCAAATCGTAGGTATTTAACTGAAGATAATATAATCCAAGTTGCTCATTTATTTCACCTTCCATTCGCAAGTATTTTTTTTCTTTGGCTATGGATAAGGCAAGCTTTGCGTAGGCAATGGCATTTTCATAATCGCGGACGGCTTGATAACAGGTGGCTATCAGACTATATGTATTTGCTTTCCTTAACGGGACTGGGGCGAAATCCGCATAATCCAGAGCAAGGAAATAATTTTGCAGGGCTGAATAATATTTTTCCCGGTGCGCCAACAAGACCCCTTTTTGAAGATAGGCGCCTGTGTAGCCAGAAGTATCTTTTATTTCAATTGCTAACTGCAAGCTTTGTTCTGCGTAAATTTCTGCGGAATCAAGTTGATCCTCTAGCATATATACATTGGATAGGGCGCCCTGGATGCCATATTTGTTATATGGATATTCGTCCAGATACTTTAAGGTATTCAAAAAGTAGGGAATGGCTTGTTGATAATTACCTTCCATTCGACAGAGCTCACCTAAAGCACCAAGGGCAGACCCCATGATATATTCATCTTTGATGTTGACACCAAACGTATACATTTCGTGAAACAAAATTTTAACAGAATCAGGCTTCGTCCGGTAATATGGGCCAATGTGTTGATTATAAATCTCAACCCGCTGGGTAGGTGTAAATGATTCTGGTCGGGACAGAAGCTTATTAAATGCTTCGAGGTCTCCTGGTTTTGCAGCATGAGGTTGCGCAACAATGCTTTCGGGAATGGAAAGTTGGAGAATTAGTAACAGAATACCCCAAAAGCTGAAGCGTATCATGTGCGGTAGTTTAAAATGCAAATACTTCATAGATGAGCTTATTTGGTAAAGATTCGACTAAAAATCAAATATTTAGCCTCTAAAAATTGAGAATATTGACTATAGGCCAATGAATGCGTACCAGAAAACGGCTTTTCCATTTTACTAATCTTAGCCGTCCTTATCCAATGTAATACATTTATTAAAGATGTTTCCAAGGGTACATTTAGCGGACGTTTAATAATCTGGATCATATCAGGCCCTTCTTAATTTTGGTTTTCCAATAAAGATTTAAGTAAGGCTTCTACTTTTTGTAACCGGTCCTCCTGGCGCTGGATGACATTGGCTTGCTGGTCAATTATTTTTTGTTGTTCCTGAATGGCCTTGACGGCAATAACCCCAAATCCCGAATAGTCCATCGTGTATCGGTCTTCTTCCTCCACATAGGTGATCAGCTGCGGATAAATTTGTAATACGTCCTGCGCGACCATGCCGATGTATCTTTTGGACTTATCATCATTGTAGTAGGTATACGTCAGTGGCGCAAGTTGGTTAAATGAATGCCAGTCAAAGTCTAGTTCCTGAAAGTTATTTTTTAATCGACGATCAGAGACGGTGGAGTACACGCCATTGACGTCGTTAAATGTTCCTTTTAAGCCCGTCGTGTCAAAGTATAATCGGAGATTGCCATCGCCGCTGGAGACATACAGTCTTGCAAATTCATCATTGGCGCTGTTCTGCAACTTAAATCCGCCACTGCCTCCACTATTGCTGTGACGAATATGAAAGTCGGCATCTGCAGCACATTTTATCCCCACATTGCCTAGCCCATTAGCAGTAATGATATTGCCAATGCCATTATAAAATATATTGAAGGTGCTGCTGGCATCAGTATTGTCTGCGAGGCCATAAAGCGTCCAGCGATTGTCTGTTTCAACGTCATTGCTAAAGATGATTCTCGCACCATCGTTGGCAGCTGACTCTGTGAGTTTGAGCTGTGGGGTTGTTGAATTTCCATTACTTGTGATATCGAGTGGGGCTGCAGGAGTAGCTGTGCCGATGCCAACTCTTCCATTCTTTAAAACCGTCATTGCATTTTTCCGACTTCCACTGGTGCCAATGCCAATTTCAAAAATAGGGTCTGTTGAAATCCAGGTACTATTTGATCCACCACCAACATTATACTGTCCCAGTGCGAATGATACGACGGCATCGGCGTTCACATAATTTCCGGTGGCGAATGAAGCAATGCCATTAGCTTCGGATTCGAGACCAGACGCAAATGAGAATACGTTTGAAGCAATTGTATTTTGACCCGTTGCAAAAGAAACTCCGCCAGAAGCAATCGAACCGAATCCCGATGAAAAAGAAGATTCTCCGGACGCCATGGTATTGTATCCAGTTGCCATTGCGTTTTGTGCTAAGGCTTGAGCGGATTGCCCTAAAGAAATTGAACTCTGGCCTGTAGCCCTTGTCTTATCGCCAAGCGCAACAGAATATAGGCCTGATGCTATAGTGTTATAGCCTGACGAGAAAGAGAATCCACCGATAGAATCAGGCGCCCATGCCTTTGTACTGAGTAGTTGACCTGATCTGAAAGCGCCTTTCGATTTATCAAAAAACAGCAATGTATCTGAAATAGAGGCTGCGGCAGGAAGGCTCGCTCTTCCAAAAGCAAAGTCATTCGTATCGTGGTTCCCGGTATTGACGACTACATTGCCATTGTGGGTAAATGCACCAGCTTCATCTATCCCATCTAGAAAACCAGCAGGAATTCCAGCGAGTGTAGACCATGTTTCAATTTCATTAGTAGGGTCATTATCCGCATCATCCACATTGTCAGTGTTATCTGCAAAGTCATTGGGGATACCAGCAAGCGTAGACCAAGTTTCAATTTCGTTTGTTGGGTCGTTGTCCGCATCATCGACATTGTCAGTGTTATCTGCAAAGTCATTTGGAATTCCAGCGAGTGTAGACCATGTTTCAATTTCATTGGTTGGGTCATTGTCTGCATCATCAACGTTGTCTACGTCATCTGCGAAGTCAGTGGGGATACCAGCAAGCGTAGACCATGTTTCGATTTCATTAGTTGGGTCATTGTCCGCATCAACAACGTTGTCTATTTCATCTGCGAAGTCAGCGGGGATACCAGCCAGTGTAGACCATGTTTCAATTTCATTGGTTGGGTCATTGTCGGCATCATCAACGTTGTCTACGTCATCTGCGAAGTCAGTGGGGATGCCAGCGAGTGTAGACCATGTTTCAATTTCATTGGTTGGGTCATTGTCTGCATCATCGACGTTGTCTATATCATCTGCGAAGTCAGATGGGATACCGGCAAGTGTGGACCATGTTTCGATTTCATTGGTAGGGTCGTTGTCTGCATCATCGACGTTGTCAATGTCATCTGCAAAGTCAGAAGGAATACCGGCAAGCGTCGACCAGGTTTCAATTTCATTGTTAGGATCGTTATCTGCATCATCGACGGCATCGGCAAAACTTCCACCTCCATCGGATAAGGTCACGGTAGATCCGGATTTTGAAATCGTTTGGATTTCATTCAGCGGGTCACTGTCTGCATCCGTATGCGCATCCACATATTGTTTGGTGGCCGCATGGGTTGGCATAATTGGCGTATTTAAATTTTTAATTCGATGGCCCAACATATTGATATCTTCTGTGGCCTGATAATCCCAGCCAATTAATGATTTCCAGGATATACCATCATAGACTTCAAGATCCGTTGACCATCGGATGTTTCCGGCTAGCATTTCTTCTGAGTAGCCGGGCTTTATACCTCCGTTTACATCCAATCTGGTTTGCGGATTGGGGACATTTATCCCTACACTTCCGGTCATTAAGGCTGGATCAGGTTTGAAAATGCATAGATCAAAAGAAGATCGAATGGTGTTGATCTCAGGATAGACGGCAATGATATACGTGTTGCCATCCATAAAACTTGCAATGGTTTCCATCAGTCCACAAGTGATAGGACTTTGCAGGGCGCAATTTTCAAAAACAGTGATGCGATGTGTAGCGGCTGCATTGGAAAGGACGATGGCGTAGCTTGCAGATTCCGCAGGTGTGAATGTATAGAAAACAGCATTGGTTATATTTGCACCGCAGAAGGCGCCTGCACTTTCTCCGGCGCTAAGTGTTGAACCCGAGATGATTTGATCACAAGCATCATCGGTGGACGCCAAAATTTCAAGTGCTTCGGTACACGTTGATTCTTCTGAAGGTGGACTTACTGCGGACACGCAAAATTTAGTATCTGAAGATGATGGCGAAAACGTGGAGTATCGGAGTAAGTAGGTTTGCCCTCCAACAAGGCCATTGATCAGCTTGGTTTCGTAGGCCCCTAACGGCATGCAATATACTTCATTGAGGTTTTCGCAAGCACCTTCATAAATTGCTATATTGGCATTGGATGATCCTTGGAATAATTGAAAATTGAAACTTCCTGAGGAAGGCGCGATAAACTCGTACCAATAGGCCCATGCACCTCCACATAAATTAGTCGTGACCGGATAGACATCCGACATATTGAACTCTACTAAGGGGCCACATGCATTATCACCAAATAAAATCCCTGTAGCGGGAGCTTCACAGGTATTCGTGTTTATTTCATTTTCTGGATTCGATTCTAGAATGCAAAAAGAAGTACTGTTTCGGGTGGAAGAAATCACCCTGAAATAATAGGTCGTATCAGGATCGAGACTATCGATGACTACTGTGTTTGCCGATCCACAATAAATCTGGTTAAATGAACCACAGCTGTTTTCGTAAAGGGCAATATAGCCGAATACCCCACTATCTTCATATTTTATTGCACCGTTTGCGGGGGCATCAAAAGTATACCAAAGATCAAAATATGACGTCACCCATGTGTTGCAATCCGGTAAAGGAACATCGCTCAAAGATGCATTTACAAAGCTTAGGTTTATATCAGTGCTAGAGGTGCAATTAGCTTCAGGAGTAACTTCTATGGCAGCAGTACATTCGTTATTGATCGGAGGCGTGACTGCATTAAAAGAAAATGTATACATCGTTTGATTAACGTGGTTGCGATCATACACTTTTGCGTAATAAATCGATCCCGGAGTAAGATTACCGACAATAGAATAGTTGCCGGAAGAAGCCAGGAGCCTAAAACAAGCCAATTGCGTTAAACTTCCACAACTGCCTTCATAAACTTCGAAGTACTTATTGTTTCCACTGGGCCCTGAAAATTTGACAGCTCCTGATGCAGGTGCCTCAAAAGAATACCATACATCATGCGGTCGAAATTCACAAGTATTATTGCCATCTGTTTCAAAAGCTGCACTTCCCCAGTCAGGAATAAAATTGCTGTTGTTTGTTAATAATTCGGCACTCGCACAGGTGTTATTTATGCTTCCAATAGTGTATTCCAATAAGCAAAAATTTGATGTTGAAGCTGTTGCATACCTTGACAGTAAAAGCAAATAGTCTTCATTAGGGATAAGTCCTGAAATATAGTTTCCTATGACACAGACTTCGGCGGTAAGGCTTCCACATGATCCTGAGTAAATAGTCTTAAAAATACTGGTATTAAGCCCTGAGAATTCAATATTACCAGTTGAAGGCGCGGTAAACGAATACCAGGCATCTGTGGTCTCTAGTGGAGCGCAAGGGGATACTTCACCTGAAGGAGACAGGAAAGTCCAATCAAGGCTTTGTTCTGTGGTACAAGTACCTGATTGCACGGTCAAAGGCGAAGCCGTAGCACATGCATTTTCAGATGGTGTGGCAGCTCCTTCATACAGACAGAAATTAATGGTACCATAATAACTTGAATGGCGGGAAATTCTCAATGTATACGAGTTGCCCGATACTAATTGGGTGAAGGCAAACGAATTGCTGCCAGTAAGCGAATTGCAAAACAAATCCGTCAAATTTCCGCAAGCCCCTTCGTACAAGCCAAAGTAAAAATTGCTTCCACCTGTTTTCTCTAGGACGACATTGCCTGTTGCGGGCGCAATAAAATCATACCATACATCCTCTTTCTCCTGGAAAGGAACATAACAACCAGGTTCCATGGACTTGGTGGCCAATAGTGGATTTATGATAATATCTTCTGAGCAAGTTGCCGGAATAGAAAGTGAGATACTGTTGCTACATTCGTCATTCGGTAAGGACGCCGGTCCTTCCTTAAAACAAACATCGTATACAATAGATGATGACTGCGATGTATATAATCGGATAAGGTAAGTTTCTCCAGGCGTAAGCCCCGGGACATAGGGATCATTATTGGTGTTGATAACACAATCCAGTTCCGCCAGTGAATTGCAGTCGTTGGTGTAGATGGTGGCAAACAGGGGATGGCCATTGCCCTCGACAATCTCTATACATCCGGAGGGTGGGGCGACCATTTGAAACCAAACATCATGTACATCACCTGTTGCGCAGGAAGGCTTGGCAACGCCTGATTGTCCAATAGTAGAGAAATAATGGCTGGTCGAACAGCCCCCTTGATCCACCGTCACTAACTCAGCCGTATTGCAAAATCCATTAGGTATATTAATTCCTTCTTCGGCTTTAAAGGAAAAGAAAAGTGCCGCTGATATATATTTTTGTGCTTTTATATAGTAAATATTGCCAATGGTTAAATTAGCGATATAGGCAGTTGATCCTTGATAACAATAAACCTCTTCGAGATTGTAACAGCTGTTTTTATAGACGGTCAATAGCGCATTACTGCCAGATGTAATATTATTGGTCAATTTTAAGGTAGTGGACGTGGCTACAAACTTGTACCAAAAGTCTGCGGCAGGAGCCACGTTGCAACTATTGCCTCCAACATAACTAGCGGTGGCCATAGCATAATAGCCGCTATACATCTGCCCGAACCCTTCAGGAGCCAGGACAATTTCTGAAGCGCTATAGCAATAATCATTTGAAATTTGAGCTTTCAAATGTATACTCAGCATGAGTACTATGAAAAGCGGTAGATAAATTTTCATTTCTATTGATTTCTATGAGCTGCTAAACTACCGCTGATGCTTTATCTGTTTCTCACCTAAATGGAGTATATTGAAGGAACGGGAGGTATAGAAAATGAAAAATCAAAATGCTATCGCTTGGGGTTAGCGCTGCAAGGGACGGAAGCACTCCGTCGTATTATTCTGTCGCTATTATTATTCCATACCTAGACTACTTTAGCCCTATGGGAGTATACCTTTTGAGGTGGATACGACATCCAGTGCAACCGGACTATCAGGTATCGTGGTATTGACGTATACGGATTGTGCCTGAATCATGAAAATTGAAAAGCAGCATAAAATTACAACAGGAAGGTTGATTTTGTTGAAATTCATCGGTGTGTATTTTGTCCTCACAAAATCCGGGTATTTGAATCGCTGGGCATCACCCCTTTGCCGTATATTGAGGTGATTCGAAGGCTGAAGGTCGGTCTTTGCACAGATAGAGGATATTGGCCTTGGCCGACGAAATTCTGCACCAACTTTAACCGTGATCACAAAGCAATATATGCTATGCGTCAATTAATTTGTTTCTATTGTTAAGGGTTTTGATTTATTAATGGCCCGGCAACAAACGGATTTCCAGATTGTTGTCTATTTAAAGTTAGGAATAGTGTTTCAAAGGAGAAAGTTGTCACGAAGCAAAAACCCGTAGAGCATGTAGGTGCGGTTATGTGTGCTGCTTCAAATGATTGATTTGGCCCAAATAGTTAAGCGATCAATTTTAATTTTTCAAATGAACGTTCGTTTTTTCAAATATACAATGTCCCTTTATCGTTTACAGTCAATGATGAAGTATTCATCTTCGATATCAATAGTAATGAGTACCTTGAAAAGAATGATATACTTAAAGATAAGTAGGGTATCTATTATTTTCAGAAAATGAAATTCCAAAACAAAAAATCAAAAATTTATGAACGTACAATTCAACTCTGATAAAACAATTCAATGGGGCGAAAGGCATGATGATCACTTTGTAGTGATCATAAAAGAAGAACTGGAGAGATTTAGTTCCCATATCACGCGAGTCGAAGTTCATCTCTCAGATGAAAATGGCCCCAAAGAGGGAATCAACAAATTGCGTTGTTTACTTGAAGTCCGGCTTGAAGGCCGACAACCTATCGCTGTTTCAAATCAATCGGATACTATTGAATTAGCAATCGATGGTGCGATCGATAAAATGAAAGCATCCCTCAAAACAATATTGGAACGAGTCAATAATTAAAGAAATGAAAACTAAAAACCTAGGCATCTGGATGGATCATTCAACTGCAAATTTGATTGACTTGAATGCAGAAAATAGCACCATTTCTTCACCTTTTACTTTTTTAGTAAAGGAAGAAGCATTGAGCAGGAGTGAGCATATCATGCACAACAAGGAAAGTCAAATGCATGAAGCATATTATAAAAAAATAGCATTAGAGATTTTAAAATACAATCATGTAGTTTTATTTGGTCCAACGCAGGCAAAAAAGGAGCTTCATAACTTCTTTAAGGACGATTTGCATTTTAAGGATATAAAAATTGACATCGAATCGGCAGACAAAATGACGGACAATGAGAAAAATGCTTTTGTCCTTAACCATTTTGGATAGTAATCCGGCATCTACAGTAGTCCATTTTATACTTCGTCGTTCACGACTGCTGGTAACGATGATCCATAGCATACCAGAAGGATGTACAGTGGCCTTGGCAAAGGCATGTGTTCGATAAAGTCACTGTGCGAGGGTCTTAGGCTCCCTTATATAATCCTAAAAAAAACGGCCTTCTTATCTGGGAAGGCCGTTTTTTTCTATTCTGAAATAGGTCTTATTTCATATTGTAACAACTGATCGTTTTGTTGTGCTCAGAGATAAAAACTCTAGTATCTACTTCGTCAACAATATACTGAGGTGTCATATCAACAACATCGATTTTCTTATCCACTTTTCCGGTTTCTTTATTGACCATCATGATGGCGCGTTTGGACTCACCATCCTTGGTCAGGATGAACTTGTGGTCACGAGCGTTTCTGGAATTGGCGTACCGAGTCTTTGTAACTTCGAATTGTGGCGTTCCATTGAGGTAAGCTCCAGCTACGACCTGAGTTTGAGATGTGCCTTCATTGGCAGCGTTGGAATTGCGATACGCGCCCTTTGAGAGTCTTTCAAGTTCGTTCATGTTTTCGATAGCACCTGCGATATCGATATCGATTCCGGCTATTCCGGCACCAAATTGAGCTAAGCTTGTAAAGTTAGTTGAAGCGAGCTGTGGGTAGTCCTTAGAGTAAACCAGTTTTCCTCTTTTATCAAGCATCGAAATGTGCTGATCCGTATACATCACGTATCCTGCTGAGCGATATTCTGCTCTGAGGGGGGTCTTTTTATTTACGTTTTCAAGTTCGATGTCCTCTGCAAATATGGTCATTGCTCCCGAAGAGAGGTCGAACTTGTAACCAGTTTTATTCTCAAACAGGATGACTTTATCTTCCGCTTCATCATAGGTTACTGCAGGGATGCTCTTGAATTTGACATCCTTGTCCCAGACATCCTTGCCATCGTTATAACTTATGATATTCGATCGTTCTGTCGATATATAAAGGACGCCCTTTTTTGTTGTGGTCGCATAATAGACGTAACCTTTTACTTTCGTATCCCATATCTTTTTCCCATCACTGTCAACATATGATATCGACCCATCCTTCTCATCTTTTGCTACCGCGATAAAGCCATTGTCAAATGGAATGACTTCATCCAGGTAGTCAATCTTGTAACTCTTGTTCCAAAGGAACTCGTTACTATTCGGATCGATGAGGTTGAAGCCTTCAGTTTCGACCAGGACAATATTGTTCTTACTATCAGAGGTGATATCGATAAGACTTCCTTTCAGCTTTAATTTTCCAGGGGTGATATCATTTCCATTCGCAGGATCCAAAACGGTCAATCTATTACTTTTTTTCACGCCCATATACAGGCCATTGCTTTGAGGAGAATAGACGAGCGCTTGTAGCTTCTTATCGGCCTCATAACGCCATTTGATTTCGCCGTTGGTAGCATCTATGCCATAGGCCATCTCATTCACACCGACTATCAGGTCACCTTTCTTTGTGAACATAGGGCCCTGATCGACAAAACTTAATCGGTTGGCGGAATTATTAATTTTGCCTATCAACCCTTTTATCTCTCCTAGATCGACTACCCAATTCTGGGTCATCGTACGAAGGCTGAAACTCATCAAGAGCCGGGTGTTCTCCTTAGTCATTTCAAAAAGAATCATCCCCTGATTAGGAAGTAGATGATACGTCTTGATACGGTAGTTGTCATCCTTGGTGTCATAGAGTACATTGCCGGTACTGGAATGGATGATAATTCCTCGCGTTTTACCAATGATTGGGGAATATTCAGCATAGAATAAAGGGAGGCCATCGATATTCTGATAACTCTCCTTCATGACACCCTTTAGCTCTTCATTCTTCCAGACTTGCTTCCCGGTGTTATTATCAATCCCCATGAGGCCTTTAGCGCCTGCTGCGATGATAAAGCCGTCATTGGCTTGCTCTATCCATCCGACTTCAGCCAGGGAGCTTGTCATATCTTCAGACCAGACTTGAGTCTGTGCGTGCAATACACCTCCAAAGGAAATCAAGCAAAGGGTAATGAACTTTGTTGCGTTCGAGAGTACGTTTTTAAGTAACATAATTGTTTGTATTAATTACAGCCATAGTATATATTGT
>JBBKWA010000261.1:0-3425 GCA_037968695.1 Saprospiraceae bacterium | reverse complement strand
CCCTATATACATAGTTATATGGGGAAGATCCCGTCCTCCCGATAGGTCGGAGGGCAGCGGGGAGGCTGAAAAGGCTGAAAAGTGAAAAATTATAAGGTATAGTAAATCACTGCATGATTAAATTTAAAAGACCATAGAATCTACAGTAAGGAAATCATGGCTACTACCCCTAAGTTTAATACTCTCCTTTACGTATCCTGGACCCTACTAGGAATAGTTGCCATTGGCATTTTACAGAAAGTTATTAAGGTGCCAATGACGCATGATGAAACGGCGACGGCCATTTACTATGCAAAGTTTTCTGCATGGAAAATAATGATGTATCCAGATCCCTGGCCTAATAATCACATTCTAAATTCGCTTCTTGTTAAATTTTGCATTACAATATTCGGGGCTGAACAGTGGTCTGTTAGATTGCCAAGCTTTATCAGTTTTGGATTGTATGCCTGGGGGGCAATAAGAATATCTACTTTCGTTTTTGGCCGAAACAACATAATGTTACTAGGAGGTGTGGCTTTGTTTGCAGCCAATCCATATTTGCTTGATTTTTTTGGGTTAAGCCGGGGTTATGGTATGGCCGCTGCGATGGCACTTTTATCATTGAGTTATATGGTAGAAGGATGTATAAAAATGAATAGTCATAAAGTCTGGATTGCTATCATTTTAGGAGCACTTGCTTCTTACGCCAATTTTACTTTGCTCTTTTTTCTAGCAGCGGTCCTTATATGCTCCCTTATATTTTTCAGCATTAAATTCCCTCCGAGATCTAAGCCTAGAAAATGGATAAAACACATAGGTGCCATAGCAGCCTTCGTCATGCTCTACGGGTCTTTAATATATACCCCTATTGTGAAAATGCAAAGCACGAACCAATTTAAATATTGGACGTCCAATGGATTTTTTAATGACACTATATTTTCGTCAACCGAATCATGGCGTTATAATGCCAAACTATTTTTTGATTTCAATCGAATCACCATAGCCTATCTGGTTGTGGCAATTGTAGTATTAGCATTGGTTAGACTAATATGGATTAGTATAAAATCTAAAAGCAAGAAGGAAATATTTAATTCCCCTTTGTTTATCTGTACGCTGATATTAATACTAACAGGGTTAGTTAATATACTTCAAAACATAATTCTAGGCACACCTAATCTAAATGAAAGAACGGCCCTCTTTTTCTATCCCTTATTTATAGCTGTTTTCCTGAGCCTTCTGGAGGACGTCCTCCATACTGCGAACAAACAAAAAATTGTTGCGATCACATTAAGTTTGGGCTTAGTAGCGTTCAGTGCCATTCATTTAATCGATCGCTACAATCGTAATAGTGTAAGGGATTGGATGTTTGATGCCTATACTTTCAAAGTACTTGACCACTTAAATAATTCCCGTATTAATGACGCAGAAATTATCACGTTAAAAACGCACTGGTTGTATCATCCATCGTTCAACTTTTATACCGCTACAGGCAAAGTGGACTGGCTCGAATTATATCCCTATGATAAAAATATCGACACCTTAACCAATGCTCAATATTATTATCTATTCAATGAAGATTTTGAATTACTCAAGGATAAATATGAAGTCGTTCATAAACTCAGTGATACGCAATTATTATTAAAAAAGAAAGAATTGAATTAGCGGGAAGCATAGAGCATAGAGTTCCGCTTAAGCGGAAAGCATAGAGCAAGAAAAATAAACTTTGTGGCTCTTCGCCTCTGCGTGATATAAATTTGGGCAGAAGGGTTAAACTAAATCTGCGCTTTCAGCGGGAGAAAATGCTCGTTGAAATCAACTTCCAGACAGGAGGTTTTTAAGCGCCGCCATCTCCTTATACTTCGCTTTCGCTTCTTCTGCAGGAGAACCAAAATAAGACTTCCCTCCTTCAAGATTTTTATGGACCCCGCTTTGCGCTAAGATGGTCGTATGATCGCCAATAGTCAAATTTTGCTTGAGTCCTGCCTGACCATAAATCACACACCAATCACCGATTACAGTCTTTCCGGCAATACCAGCTTGCGCCGCGATTAGACAGTGTTTTCCAATCACTACCCCATGGCCGATCATCACGAGGCAATCAATTTTGGTGCCCTTCCCAATGACGGTATCTCCACTTACGCCCTGTGCGATTGTGGCACCGCTTCCTATCCAGACATCATCCTCAATAATCACCTGACCACATCCAGTCCAGGCTTCGTATTCTTCTGGCCATTTCTTAAAATAAAAAGCTTGTGTTCCGATGATCGCTCCGGAGTGTATTACTACTCTATCGCCAATCGTTGTGAAAGGCCTAATGATCGCGCCAGATTGAATATGCGAATCTTTTCCAATGGTCACGTGAGATCCAATAATGGCGCCATCTTCTATGATTGCTGAAGGATCGATATGCTGGCTTTCCTTAGCCTTATTAGTGATCGGCGTAAAGTTTCTAAAACGCTTTACGATAGATTCATAGGCTTTGAATGGCGTCTCTACAATCAAAAGCACTTTACCTTCCGGGCATTCCATTTTCGATGGAACAATAATCGCCGAAGCAGCAGAATTCAATGAAGCCTGGTAGTACTTTGGATGATCTACGAAAGTAATATCTCCGTGACGCACTTTGTGAATCTCATTGACACCACGCAACATCAATTCGGTGTTGCCAATCATCTCAGCCCCTATCCATTGTGCCACTTCTCTTATTGAAAACGATTGCTTAAAGTCCATAATCCACCGATTTAGGCCTAAATTTAGGGAAAGGATGCTAAAGGCGGTAAGGCAGAAGGCAGAAAAGGTAAAGAGGCAGAAGGGGCGGAAGAGCGAATTTTAAGACCCACTACTCATTTCGTAGTTTGTAATTGACTAAGTCAGGCATCTACAAATCTGGAGTCAAAAAATACAAGAACGAAGTTTTTGGTTCTTTTTTCACCTGTCCTGTAATTGATAATATTACAGGATTGTCCTGCAACTACCAATGTTTCAGGATCTATCCTGTATTTGAAATAGTACAGGATTCGAAAAAAAAAACGAATTTAGCATTAGAAATTTTTCATAAAATGACAAAATCATTATCAAGGCGAGCTTGGCTCCATCGCAGTGCATTAGCAGCAGCAGCAATACCCCTCAGCGGATGGTATCAACCAAGAGAATCGATTCAACCCAGATCTGAAGATGACAATGAATTCATTCGGTTAAACTCAAATGAAAATGCCTATGGGCCAAGTGATGCAGCACGCGCTGCAGTTCTGTCTAGCCTTGAAGATGCTAATCGCTATCCCAGACATTTTTATACAAAACTCATTGCCCAAATTGCTGAGCGGGAAGATGTAACGCCGGAGCATGTAATGATTACAGCTGGTTCATCAGAGATTCTTGGATTGGTTGGGCTGACTTACGGTATCGAGGGCGGTGATGTGTTAGGTTGTCATCCTACTTTTGATTTT
>JBBKWA010000260.1:0-32182 GCA_037968695.1 Saprospiraceae bacterium | reverse complement strand
ATTAAGGACATAGGAGGTCCCCTGAGGGTATGCGCCGAAACACTGTATAAACTGGTGAAATGGCAGCGAATTTTATCCTGAAAGGCAGCGGTATACTTATTTTCAAGTGCATCAGACTTAGCCGTGTTTAATAAATATCCGGGTGTGTTTTTGGCAAATTGAATTACTATTCGCTTGATCCCTGATGTTATCATTGCTTCACCATTCTCTGGTGCATGCGCAAAATGATGTGCTTTTTCACAGCAGTCATCATCATGAGAATTATGATGCTCATGATGAATCAATACATTGTCGTGGTGATGATCCGTTTCATGATGAAACTGAATAGGCACCTCACTACCGCCGTAGTGATGGTGATGAGGAACAATAGCATGTAAGACCAGCAGCAAATATGCTGGCAGCAAACAGCCGATTATTGTTCTTTTCCCTAACATCAATTTAAAATCTTCTTTTATTCACAAACTAAAATTACCAAATTCGCATTGGCCATTATGGTTTGTATTTATTCTGGCAATTACTCCGGCTTTCGCTCATATTGACAACATCCATGTAGATTGTTATAGGCTTTATCAGGGGCTCTGTATGATTCATTATCATAGCCCGCATCAGCTATTCGCTTTAACACCTCATCTATCGATGTCTTTGTACTATCATAAGTGATGACCGCCAAATCAGTGGCTTTATCCCAATCCGCTTGAGCTACCCCTTTGACAAAAGCACTTTTCTCAATGGTGGATTCACACATTCCGCAATTACCATAAATCTGTACGGTGTCTACAACAGCATGCTTAATCTCTTTTTGTGCATCGCAAGAAGGAAACGAAAAGAAAAACAGTGCTAGTACCGCTAAAAACTTATATCCTGAATTCATAAGGCAAAAATAATGGAATAGCATGAAGAATTAACAAGACATAAAGTTAACCTAATCTTAAACAACTTTTTCATGATTTTCTTCCAGAACACGGTTTCAATTGCCTACAGGACAATCCCTTAGGGGAATTTGGTCAATAATTTCGTATTAAATCAATTCTCTTTAGTATCATTGCCGCCCATGGAGAGCAGAATAATAGGCCGTTATGAAGGTGCGGAAGCAGGTCCACTGTTGATTTGCATTGCCGGGGTACATGGAAATGAACCTGCGGGTCTACTGGCTATTGATGAGATTTTCCGCTTATTATCTATTGAGTCTGATTTTAATCCCGGGTTTAATTACAAAGGAAGGTTTGTCGGAATTCGTGGAAATCTACCTGCTATCAAACTAAAGCAACGGTTTTTAGGACGTGATTTAAATCGGATGCTATTGCATGATGAACAGGATCGAATAAAAAATACGCCTGAGGCGTTATGGACTTCTGAGGATCGCGAGAGCATAGGACTGATTAACACCATAGAAGAGGAAATAAAGGATTATCAACCGTCCATGACACTAATCCTTGACCTTCATACGACTACAGCAGATGGTGGAATTTTCACTATTGCCGCAACCGATGCAATGAGTAGTCGATTAGCCAAAGGCCTTCATGCTCCTGTAATCCTTGGGTTTGAAAAGGATGTAAAAGGAACGACCCTTCACTTTTTTAATAAGCCCGAAAAAGAGATTTATTGCATTGTATTCGAGGCAGGCCAACATAATGATCCGGAAAGCGTCCATCGGACTGCGGCTGCCATTGTCAATTGCATGCGATCTATAGGATCTGTTGATTCAAGGGATGTGGATCACCGTCACGATGGGATCCTAATCAATATGTCAAAAGGGTTGCCAACGGTTACAAAACTCGTACACCACCACAGAATTCGTTACGATGAAAATTTTATCATGCACCCCGGGTTTATCAATTTTCAATCCATCAAGAAAGGTGATGTCCTTGCAGAAAATGAACATGGACCAATCGAGTCTCCTGTAGATGGATTATTGCTAATGCCAAAATATCAAGTTCAGGGTGATGATGGGTTCTTCATAGTTCAAGTCGTAGAGTAGGTATCATTCCCGAATATCACAATTCCCAAAAAAATCCATTGATCCCCGATTTCGCAGGACATTCGAATCAAAACCATCCCCTCGATATATTCCACAATCACGCAGTGTCAACGTACCCAGATTATCGATAGCGCTTCCATTCGTTGCGCTACCGCCTACAAATTTCAAGTTTTGAATCTCAATTGAATTCCCGGCAAAAATTTTTAATACACGATTTACTCCTTCGGCTCTTATTTCTATATTACTTCCTTCGGTTGCCATCCATTTCCAATTCCCTTCAACAGAAATCTGTCCTGTCGTGATCAAAATCGATTGATTAAATAACGAAGGATCAAACAACACATCTTCTCCATCCGCTACGCAAGTTGAAACATTTCGCAATGTTCCATTTCCGGAATCATCCAGGGTACTGGTCACCAGATTGCATTTAATATCAAGTGCATAGTCTTCTACTTCTCCATTGGCAAAAACACTACACGATGACGGAGCACTATTATACCGCATGGAAACACGCATACGGGTGATGCCCTTGACTGCAGATACAGGAATCGTAATATTTCCTGTAACCATAGAGGTCGTTGGTCCAGCGGAAAAAACCTGTTCTCCACTGTCTGAAAAATCACCGTCATGGTTCAAGTCTATCCAAACTCTAAAATATTCGTTGCGCGTACCCTGAGCAAACTCAGGTGTGAGTTGAATCTCGTAGGTCCCTCCTCTTGACACTTCAATTGGAACTGCCAAATAATCACTGTAAGATGAAGAGCCGGATACATTTTCTTCCCCCGCAAAAGTGACTTTACTGATCCATTCTGAAAATGGATTTCTTCCAGACGATGTGCAATAAAATGGGCCATCATAACATGTCCTGGTGATCACAAAATCTCCCTGATTTCCACCCCATCCCTGTACGAGAATATAGTACGTAGTTCCTTCCGTTGTTGGAAATGAAATTAAACTTCCTGTATAACAGAAATCATCGATTCCTGTGACGCACTGCAATTCGCCGCATACGCCTTCGTAAGCATTCAGCTGCGTATCATAACTATTGTCAGTGCAAGTGGCAATGATCGTATTGAGCCCATCGCCAATAAATGTGTACCAAATTCCGGGGGCTTCTATGGCAGCAACACAAAATGGAAGGCCTGTATCTTCATTTGCATCCAGGGTGCTTCCTTCAATCAGGGCATCACATGGCAGGTTGATCGCATTGTCACAAAAGTCACCATCTGATGGCGCTAAAGTTGTAAAACTTTCAGTAGGACAATTTTCAATATCCCCACCTGACCAATAAGGTGTAATCGTCACATAAAGTGTCGTACCGAATGGAAAGGAAGTCGGATGATCGTATAAATCTACATTTCCAACATCATGTTGGTTAAGAATATCTGTTCCGTTGGGGGTGGTACCTATCGTTAATTTATACCCTGTTTGCGATCCTACAGAATGCGTCCAACTAAGAATTACATCAGTGGCCACTTCGGTAGCGCCATCTATCGGAAATGTAAGAGCGGTGCAGGACGGCGCAACATTCTCTTCAACAATAAATGATTCGTTCCCACATCCGTCAGCATCGCCCTGAATATTTTAGGGAATAATTTTGACATAAATGGTTGTGCCGAATGGAAATGGATTTATGGGATCATATGAAGTCACCAGGCCAAGGTCCTCGTCATCCAATATGCTTGCATTTGTTGGGGACGTTCCAATAGTCAATCGATAGCCTTGTGCACCAGCAGCTTCCTCCCAAATCAAATTTTGATTTATATCAACGCCTGTAGCACCATCTTGCGGACTGGTTAATGCTGTGCATAAAGGAGGTGAACACGTGCCTGTATTGCAAGGTGCAGTATTATACTTATCACGTATTAAATCCCCCGGTAACGGACCAAAACCAATATTAAAATCTATCCCTATACCACTTATTAAATGGCAGTAGCTCATGATTGATCCATCTTCCGGCAGAATGGGGTTGTTCTCGTCAAAACAAGCGTTCCCCTCTGGAGTATTATTATTGTTATTAGCCCATACATTCCCGCAATCATCAATTTGGGTATTATTTCCATTCCAATAACAGCCATGGGTATGTCGGGAACCCATATTATGTCCCATCTCGTGTGTAACCACTTCTACAGTCCAGGAATAAGTAGGAAAGGGAACTATGTTGGTACTCAAGCTAGCACTTACTGCAACTTGAAATGAATTTGAGCACAATACATCAACATAAGCTATTCCACCTCCTAAGGAACGGGTAGACAGAAAATGAGCGAGTCTTCCGTTATAATCAAGGGTGTCGATATGTGCCCGAAAAGCACTTAATACCGCACTCGTAGAATTAAGGTTGATAAAAGGATCTTCTTCAGTATAGATCAGCAGATCTGAAACAGCAACGGGGATGTCTTCATTCTCATACAGTGTAATGACCTCATTCCAAAGTTCAGCAATCCACTCTTCTGTGTTTGGCACACTGGAGCCATTGTCCAAATAAGATTCATAATCACACTCGACATATACCTCAACACAGTTACCTGTCATCACACGGCTGCCGGAATTTTTATCATCATCCTGATGAATCTGTTGATCGATATTATCGGTTTGACACACTAAGTCTTTAGGTATACGAATATCCTTATCAGCAAAAAACACGTATTGCAGCCCATCCGTTTGCTGAATTCGTTTATTCCCGTTTTTATCAGCAAAAAGAATCTGAATCCGCTCTTCAAAGACGGACACTATCGCTACAGAATTGGGATCCCCATTGATCATGCCACGATAAAACCGGTGATTAGGATTTGGCATTATCCTACGTCCATCAGTAGTTAAGATTCTTGCTTCAGCACTGAAAACTTCAACTCTATATAAATCCAATTGTACGTTGACTGGGCTTGGCAATTGTATGCTGATCAATTCGGAATCAGCACCTTTAAGTGCATCAAGTAATTCAGGTTGAAGTGTTAGCAAATAACCGTTATCTACATATTTCTTGAGATCTTCTTTTGCTTCGCGCGTCGCGCTGAAAAGCGTAAAGGTTTGTGCTTGTCTACTGCCAAAAAGCTGCAAAACTTTATTTGCCACTGGCTTCTGAGCAGATCCCAACGAGACAATAAAAAACAAGCTTATAACAACTAATAAATGCTTTCTCATGTGTTAATTTTTGAACAAAAATTTGGCCTCCTTATGGTGATAAGGTCAAATTCATTCTTGGGTCGTCTTAGGGTAGAAAGGGGATGAGTGGCACAAAAGTATGGATTTTAAGGGATTCAAACTATGAAAAAGAGGAATATCTCGCTTAGTATACATTCAATAAAAGGCAGGATTCATTATATTTATATACCAAAAAAGGATAAATCTTTACCATGGTAAAATCTATATCACTTTTACACTGCTAATTACATATATAAATACAATCCGATGAATACTGCAATCTCCTGGTTTGAAATTTCATCGACAGATTTAAAAAGAGCCACCAAGTTTTACGAAACAATCTTTAATATTTCGCTGTTGCCAATGGATACGCCAAATCTCAAAATGAGCATGTTTCATATTGATAATCCTGAAACTGGAATTGGTGGTGCTTTGGTTTATGCCAAAGGTTTTTACTCGCCTTCTTCAACAAAAGGACCAATGATTTATTTAAATGGTAATCCGGATGTTCAAATAATTCTGGACAGAATAAAGGCGGCTGGTGGAAAAATTGAAGTACCTAAAACTCAAATCTCGCCTGAACATGGATACATGGCCGTATTTATTGATTCTGAAGGAAACCGTATTGCATTGCACGCCGTCAACAAACCGTAATTGATTAAACAAAAAATCATTTATTATGGCTGAATATAACTGGAGTCAGTTTACCACGAGAATTCCAATTTCAAAAGATATAGAAACTTTATATCGTGCCTGGGCCACAAGAAGTGGGATAGAACATTGGTTTCTAAAATTTTCAGAGTTCCGTGGACCTGACCACAATCCAAGAGGTATGGATCAATTTGTGGAACCCGGTGATACATATACCTGGCGTTGGCATGGCTGGGGAAATGAAATCGAAGAAACCGGAAAAATTATTGACTGTAATGGAAAAGATTTTTTCAAATTCACCTTTAGTGATGCAGGCATCTGCAGCGTATCAATAAAAGAGGAATCAGAAACTACAGTAGTCGAACTAATACAGACTGAAATACCGACAGATCCTCAAAGTCAACATCGTTTTCATTTGGGCTGTAAAACCGGTTGGACTTTTTATCTCGCCAATTTAAAATCCCTTATGGAAGGAGGTATTGATTTGCGGAATAAAAGCGAAGAAATAAAACGGGTGATCAATTCCTGAACACGGCTGATATATTCTATTTTGTCATGCTATAATAGCCTGGTAAATCTTTGATTGGCGGACCCTGGGATGGTCCGGAATGGCGATGGAACTGGGAACTGTATCTGGGGATATTAAAACATTTGATCTAATTTTTCTGGACATCCCAATTTCCCAGATTCTGTAGAGTTTGTTTCTACTGGACATCCCCCTTCCCCCCTTCAAAGGGGGATATGTATTATCTACTGACCTAAAGTGTACTCATTGCTCCCCCTTTGAAGGGGACTGGGGGGATGAACAATCCGTGCCTTTATTCTTAATCATATTCCCCTTAACCCAGTCCTTGATGTCATTATAAACTCCATTTGGAGAATACAGAACCTCCCAATTCTTGAAACGCAAAATCGTAAATCCCACTTCCCTTAAAGCAAAATCACGTTGTTTATCCTTTGCTTTCTGCTCATCGCTGTCATGCACACTACCATCGACCTCAATAATCAACTTCAACTCCTTGCACATAAAATCTGCAATGTAGTGAAGCACTGGTCGCTGCCTGTTGAATGTATACCCATGAACACTTTTCCTTCTAATCATCTGCCAAAGTAAATTCTCTGCTTTGGTCATTGATCCCCGCAGTGCTCTCGCCCTAAATTTATATTTTTTGGAATAGTGGTAGTAGTTTTTTGGATTGGCGGGTGGGATCTTCACAGAAATAAAAATAGGGGATTTCTCTGCAAAGAGCAACACCTCCATTTGCGATTACGTAGGCATAAAAGGAAAGATCATTCCTCAAAGGGAGCTTCCTGCTTGCGTTGTTTGTAAAACTGGATGTAATGGAAAACAAGCACTGCAAAACCAATGCATAATCCTAAATATTCTCTTACCAATTCTACGTGGGGTGTCGAAGCCTGCATTTCTTCAATGATACTTGGCATACCATCGCTTATCCATTTGGCAAAAGTGGGGAACTTTCTAAAAAGTTCAAAAACCACTACAGCCAAACCCAAAACAATGGTGAGTACGTGATACCTTTTGAATGCACCCAACAAAGATATTATGCCGATTCCCCCATAGACCAACACCCAAAATAAAACATCATCCGGATTATCATTAAACTGAACGGCCGCAAATAATAGAAAAATAACGGCAAGTATGAGGTTAATTGTTTTCATTATAACAAGCGTTTTAAATGTGTTGGATAATCGTGATTACTTTCTCCTCACCTTTTCCCATGCCCATGCTGATCGCATGATAGATTGTATATCCTCTGTAGGATGCCACCCTAACTGATTTGTGATTTTTTTATTATCAGCATAAATCGCACCGACATCCCCTGCCCGACGTGATGCTATTTTAAAATTTACTTTAACTCCCGTTGCTTCCTCAAAAGCAGCTATAGCTTCCAGCACAGTTACTCCTTCGCCTATTCCAAGATTAAAAACATCATAAGCCATTTGATTTTTATTCTTAATCAAATATTCTATTGCGAGGGTGTGTGCTTTGGCAAGATCGGTGACATGAATATAGTCCCTGATACAAGATCCGTCACGCGTAGGGAAATCATTTCCAAAAACGGAAAACTCATCGCGCAAACCAAAAGCTGTTTCTGTAATGACGGGAATAAGATTTGATGCTTTATTTCTGGAGGCTTCACCAATTAATGCTGAAGGATGTGCCCCTGCAGGATTAAAATATCTAAGCGAAATACCGGATCTATTTGGCTGTGAATTAAAAAATTGTTCGTAGAGAATTTCACCAGTTTGCTTGGTTGCACCGTAAGGATTCTCGGCCGGCCGAATTGGGGTCTCTTCAGTGACAGGAAGCTGATCCGGCTTGCCATATACTGTACATGAGGAGGAGAATATCAAATGTGGAATATTCATCTCTTGCATGATCATCATCGTAGAGATTGTTCCTCCAACATTGTTGCGATAATATTTTAAAGGTTGAAAAACAGACTCCTCAACACTTTTAAGCGCGGCAAAATGAATTATTCCATCAAACTGTCCGAAGGATTTAAGTGCTTCTAAAGCTTGCTTCGAATCACTAAGATCTACATCAATATTCTCCACCTTTTGGCCGGTGATAGCTTCAATGCTATCTACAACCTCCAGTGATGCGTTTAATCCATTATCCAAAGAAACCACATCATAACCCGATTGAATTAAATCAACGATTGTATGGCTACCAATAAAACCGCAGCCGCCAGTAACTAGTATTCGTGGTTTTTTCAATGCTTAAGACTTATTGAAAGATAGATTCAAAGATATGCTTCGAATTGAAGGTAAGCAGGGGATTCTATACCTCAAAACGCCAAATAAGTTGCAAAAGATATCTATACACGCTTTTATTGCTTGATATTCAACAACATAGACCAATATTTTTGCAAATCAATTTTTTACGTTACCTGCATTCAGCTTACCGGACAATGGGTTGCTATCTTTTTTATACTGCTCTTTAAGCAGTTGATAACAACTACTCATTTTATACATTTTTAACCTGCTTTTGAAATCGAGGTTCCCCAAAATAGGGTTCTAAATATTACTTCATAAGTAGGGTGTTGAAACAAACAAAACCCTATCGCAATTCCAATTTATTAATCCCGCTGCATCTTACCTTGTTCCAAATACTACCCAATACTGCCAAATCCTAAGTCGTCATAGTTCTTTCGGATAGCACACCCGATTTTAGTACCTTGATACAAATAAGTTTATGCGATCGTGATATTTCGATTTTTGATACTTGTGCTCATTTCCACGCAATGTGTTTCCGCTCAATGGCGTGGAATGCAATTCGAACATTTTGATGCTCACGATGGGCTTAATAGTGATATGATCACTGCTATCTGTCAGGACAGTACTGGCTTTATGTACTTTGCCGGCTATCAACAACTGATTCGCTATGATGGCCATGTCTTTGAGG
This sequence comes from Saprospiraceae bacterium, assembly GCA_037968695.1. GTDB lineage: Bacteria > Bacteroidota > Bacteroidia > Chitinophagales > Saprospiraceae > Opimibacter. The sequence goes on along the minus strand of JBBKWA010000260.1, from coordinate 22,982 downwards.
ATTTTACCCACAATCCAACAGATAGCAATAGCATAGGTCCCGGCCAAATCAGTAACATGCTGGTTACAAAAGATGGTAAAATTTGGCTTGCGATGCGTCGCGATGGCCTCAATGTGTTTGATCCAGCGACAGAAACATTTAAACGATTTGCTGCTCCGGTAGAAGATAATTCTTTGCGACCACTCTTGGAGGACGAGAAGGGATTACTTTGGACAGGCACTAATGAAATGACCTTATTGAGCTTCAACCGGCAGACTAAAGTGTATAAAAAATATGCTCCTGAAAAAGGCTTCTTGTCGGATACGGATCGCGGTAGCATCATCGCTCTGGTGCAGGATCAATCCAACCCCAATATCCTATGGTTGACCATTTTTGCAGATTCAGATTTTTCACAAGACCCTTACATGCCCTATCATATCGTTCGGTTTGATAAGTCGACTGCTACGTTCAGATTGGAACCATGTAAAGGCATCGTTAAACTACAAGATGATGAGGGTATGCTTTGGGGCGGTTCCTGGGACAGTGGACTGTGGCGGTATAATCCACAAAGCAAATCATGTGAAAACGTAAGAATGGATATCAATCTTCCTTCCGGGAAGAAAGCAGATGATGGTGTCTTTGCCATTACCAAAATCGACAATGAGTATTGGGTCGGGTCAAGAAATGCAGTCATCTCCATTTCCCAAAATCTTGATTATTCGTTTATCTTCAAAAGTGATCAATACAATGAAGTAACCGCTATTGCAAAAGACAAATCCAATAACGTATGGATTGGCACTTCAAATGGGCTTATGGTCGCTCATCCCGGATCACAACACATCGCCTATTATGCCCTGCACGAACTTGGCTACAAGGAAAGAATCTATCCTGGTCGAGTAGCCTATGATCAGCGAAAGAATACAATCTATCTCATCAACCGCAATGAGCCTGGTGTTTACAAGATTCCGTTGGATAAAAAAACAAAGCCTTCTTTTATTAAAACACCTAATCGCCTCTCAGGTATTTGTGTGAATTCAGAAGGACAAATTCTTGTAGGCAGCCTATCTACTTTATACGAAGTACGGCCCGATAAAGGGTTTTTGGAAAAATTTACGATACCAGGTATTGATGATTACGCTATTCCCTGGATGTGGTCAATGGAGAGTAGGGGCAAGGGTCTTGTCGCAGGAATTGGATCAAACGATTTTTTTTGGTTTGATGACCAACATTCTATTCGAAAATTTAGTCATCCACAACCTGTTCCAACTACTGCTTCATATACAAGGATGTTTTTTACAAACGATGATCATGTGATACTTTCTGGTGGTGAAGAATTGCATGAAATAAATCTAGCCACGGATGAAGATCAGATTCTTCGCGCTTCCGAAAAAGGACATTTAATTAAAGATAAAGAGGGCTTTTATTGGTTAGGTACCATTTCAACTATTGGTAAATATCAACGGGTTGGTGATAGTTTGCAACTATTGAAATACTACACGGCAGCTGACGGCTTGACCAATATTACTGCTACCCATTTGCATTTGGATTATCAAGGAAGAATTTGGATTTTTTCTAATGGCGGTCTTAGCGTCATTGATCCTATTTTGAATCAAACTAGAAACATTGGTGTTCCTGAGGGGTTGCCCGTCAGCAACAATGATCCGGTGCAGGTGATCAATATGAGCGATGGGCGTATGTGCACCGTCAATGATAATGGCATCATAGTTTTTCATCCTGACTCTTTATGGTCAATAGCTTCAGGATTAAATATTCCTGTTGTACTAAAAGATTTGCGCATCGCAGGAATCGATCAATCCCTATTAAACAATGTTAATATACTCCAACAGCTTTCATTGACACCGGACCAAAACACACTGGATATTCGATTTCAAGGGCTTGCTTTTCCACGAGACAGGCAATTGACCTATAGTTATAAAGTTGATGGATTGCATGACCAATGGATATCGCTTGGTAAAAACAACGCTGTGACGCTTTCGAGAATCCCTCCTGGCAAGTATGTATTCCATGTTAAAACCGGCTCACCTGATGCACAAACTCCCGTGAAGTCTCTTGCCTTTGTTATTGCTACGCCAATATATCAACGCACATGGTTTGTTCTCGTCTGTCTCTGCGTACTCATCCTGAGTTTAATTTTACTCTATCGCTGGCGCATTCGAAAAATACGAAGCCAGGCTGAAGAGAAAACAAGAATTAGCAAACAAATGGCAGAACTCAAACTGAAAGCACTTCGCTCACAGATGAATCCCCATTTTATGTTCAATAGCCTGAATTCGATTAAAAACTATATTCTTAAAAATGAGACTACTAAGGCAGCCGAATATTTGTCCAATTTTTCTCATCTCATTAGAATGATTCTTCAAAATTCAAGGGAAAAAACTGTTTCATTAAAGGAGGAGTTGGACACCTTGCTATTATATATTGATTTAGAAAAATTACGCTTTCGGGATGGGTTTGAATTTACTTGTCAAATAGATGACAACATCGACATTTCGCAGGTTGAGATACCTCCTATGATTGTTCAACCCTTTATTGAAAATGCCATTTGGCATGGTCTTCTCCACAAGGAACAAGATCGCCATCTTGCCCTTCGTATCAACTCAATAAATGGCCATGTCGTTTGTGAAATTGAAGATGATGGTATTGGCCGGAAAGCTGCCTCAGAAATCAAAAGCAAATCAGCAACCCAGTACAAATCGATGGGGATGGGTATTACACAGGATAGAATTACATTGCTCAATAGTATGAATGCCTTAGGCATCTTATTGGAAATTATAGACAAAACCGATCCCGGCGGCGAAGCTACCGGTACACTTGTTAAAATCAAAATTCCCTATGCGCGCATTTCTAATTGATGACGAACAGGATAGCCTTGAATCCTTAAGTGCTGAGATCCAACAATACTGCCCGGAAATCACGATTGCGGGCACCTTCAATGATCCGCGAAAAGGCTTGGAAGCTTTGCAAAATGAAAAACCGGATTTACTCTTTCTGGATATTGAGATGCCTCATCTCAACGGGTTTGAATTACTTCAAAAAGTCGGGCAAATTGACTTTGATGTGATTTTTGTTACCGCTTACGATGAGTATGCTGTCAAGGCATTCGAATTTAATGCTGTGGACTATTTGCTCAAACCCATTTTAAAAGCTAAGCTCATCCAGGCAGTACAAAAAGCATCCGAAAAGCAGGGTGCGCATCTGGATAATGACCAAATCAAAGCCCTTATCAATAACATTCAATTACACTCCAGGTTGGAAATGGAAAACATTGCTCTGCCAACAGCAGAGGGTTTTGAATTCATCCATGTTAACGACATCGCTTATTTGCAAGCGGACAATAATTACACCTGGGTACACTTACTATCAAAGCAAAAGTACTATCTCACCCGTACCTTGAAAGAGATGGCTGCTATGATTCATTTTCCACAATTTTTTCGCTCTCACCAATCCTATTATGTCAATCTGAATCATGTCAAAAAGTATGTACGTGGTCAGGGAGGGTACCTTGTTTTAAAAGACGGTACGCAGATTCCTGTGAGTCGTGCAAACAAAGAGCCGTTGATCCATTTGTTGACCAAATAGTCTTTTTTTATTTTTCATTGTATTAGCAAATTTGTAGTACTATTTACTTTCCTCTCCTTTTGATGTTAAGGATCTAGTGCAGTAGCGACTTTTTCCTCCAAATACTCAACCAAGTTGCCAAATCCTAAAAGGTGCTTTCTTGTTTGCATTGATCATTGTTGTTTTGGATGAGAAAAATGATCTTCTATGAAAAATGTACTTGTTGCTCTTCTTGCCGTGTTCTCTTTTACTCTACATGCTCAAAACAAGGTTGGGATTAATATCGTGGTGCCTGAATCTGTTCTTGATATACGCAGTCTGGCAGACGATGAAACACCGGACCTGCAGCTGGCTACCCCTTCGCTAGGGCATTTTCTTCGCTTATTCTCCGGTCACGACGATGATGCAAAACCCTATCTTTTATATAGCAAATCTGATACTTTTCGCATTGCGACTAGTGCCACAGATTACTCGTTATTTACTGAAAGAATGGCCATCCTCCCAAATGGGTACATTGGATTAAACCATGCACTAACCGCTGATATAAATGAGCCCTTCATTGCTTTTGCAGACTTGGTAGATTATATCCCCTTTGATGGTCCTACTTCTCCAACCGGTTCTTTGGGACTTCCAGTAAACAGCACCTTTGGGGCAGGACAAACCATCCTCATCGGCGAATCGGGAAGGGTGATTGGCATAGACATAAATGCCCGCAGTCTGGGGTCGGGGATTGCAAAATTTAACTATATCATAAAAGAAAATGATCATAATGGGATCCCACTTGATGCTGGATCTGTTGAAGTTCCATTTCCAAGTTTTGGGTATGTCTCTGTTCCCATCTACCCTATTGAAGTAGCCCCGGGGCAGGTCATTTTTATTGAACTAACCTTTGATAGTGGTGATGACGGTGAATGTAATGCCAATGACACCAATCCATACCCAGATGGTGAAGCCTGGAGTTTTGATGGCACCTGGACTTCAAATCCTTCCGATGACCTTGCCTTTTTTGTGTGGATGGAAGTGCCGGACACGAATAGGGTGCATGGAATTTCGTTGTTGGATGGAACGGCGCAAGCGCGTCTTGGAGAAATCATTTTTCCACGAGAATTAGGATACCCTAGTCAAGTATTAATTGTTGGTTATAATGGTCAGCTCATGTGGGGAGATCAAGGCGAAGACGTTTTTATCAATGTCGGTGGCGTTGTACAAAACTCAGGGGATCATTTCACAGATGACTTTGTCTTTGGAGATTACAACCTAACCAGTACGTTTACGAATTTATTTTTCTTCGATAAAGACAAAGGTGCGTTTCGCGCTGGGCGTACGACTAATAATCATTGGCAACCTGCTTATATAGGTGATTTCTCTTTTGCCACTGGCTGGAACACCAAGGCTTCCGGCTATTGTGCTCAGGCTTCAGGATACATTACTGAAGCTATTGGAAATTACTCTACGGCAATGGGGTATCACAATATCACCTTTGGAAAACACAGCATGGCTTCAGGTAAGGACAATGTTGTTGCCGGTGATAACAGCGCAGCATTTGGGTTCAGTAATGGAGCTGATGGTCTTGCTGCTTTTGTAACAGGAAATGAAAACTCTGCATTAGGGGCATACTCAATGGCTACCGGCCAGCTAAATCAATCAACAGGCAGTAAATCCTTCTCATCCGGTTTAGGGTCAATTGCCGCTGGCGCCGTATCGATGGTAGCAGGAACAGGAAACCAATCTTATGGGTATGCCAATTTGGTAGTAGGTATGTATAATGATCCTATTTTAGCTGCTCCTCAAACTGCACCAGCATCGACTTCCCCAATGTTTATTGTTGGCAACGGAACGAATGACTTTGTCCGTTCGAATGCCTTTTTGGTACGCAAGGATGGCCGTGTCGGAATAGGCACCAACGTACCCAATAATAATGTACACGTGTATGGCAATGCTGCTACAGGTATTAAAATCGAATCAGTGGAAGATGATGCATTTCTGGCCCTGGAGAATCTATCGGATGACTGGGAAATAAGATTGGACCAAAGTGAAGGAAATGAGTTGGACTGGCGATATAATGGTATTACAAAAATGGTGCTTAGCACGGATGGCAGGTTAGCCATTGGCTCAGAGGATATGGCCACGGACTATCAGTTAAGTGTTGATGGAAAAATCATTGCAGAAGAAGTACGATGTCAGTTAAAAGTAGATTGGCCTGATTATGTCTTTGCTGATGGATACAAATTAATGTCGCTCGATCATGTCGAACAAGCCATAAAAAAAGAGGGTCACTTACCCGGTATTCCAGCGGCCTCTACGATCAATGGACAAGGTGTGGATCTGGGCGATATGCAGGTCAAGATGATGGAAAAAATTGAAGAATTGACATTGCATATCATTGCCTTAAATAAACGCGTCATCCAACTGGAGGAAGAAAATATAAAGTTGAAAAATTAAAATTTTGACTTTGATCCAAATACAAAATAAGCTAACGATGCGCATTCCCCATTTAGGCATACAGATTATAGGTTTGATTTTTCTTTCGCTCTGCTGCATAACATCCTTAAGCGGACAACACGTAAAGAACAATGCTGAGCGAAAAGAAAATTTCTTTGATATTCAAAAATCGAGGAATGAATACTATGCTGCACACCCCGGAACAAAAGAGGAAAAACACTGGAGAAGATTTGAAAACTTCTACGCAGATCGATTATATCCTCATGGCGATATAAATATTTTGAATCAGGCGCAAACTAAAGCGCATACGGAATTACAACGATCGATTGCAAACAACAACCGAGCCACACATGGCAATTGGACATTTTTAGGACCCTCCAATCTTACCTCCTCAAATTTCGGGCGATGTGTTAGAATCCGGTTTTCGCCATTGGATTCGAATGTAATATTTGTGCTCACTTCGTCTGCTGGTTTGTGGAAGTCTAATGACTATGGCAATAATTGGATAAATCTTACGCCAGACTTACCATACTTGTTTGGGATAGATTTTGTCATCAAACCAAGCGACCCAAACTGTATCTATCTTTTGACGGGTAATTCAAAACAACTGGGCTATGGGCTTAACTCGACTCAGGGTGTTTATATAACAAAAGATGGTGGTACCACCTGGAGTGTAACGAATCCATTCGAGCCACCACCTACTACGACCTGGACATGGAGACTCGTCATGGATCCAACAAATAGCGATATTATGTTTGCAGGCACGACCCTAGGCATATACAGAACCGATGATGCCTGGGAAACTGCAACGCTTGTCAAATCGGAATTCGATGTTTTTGATATTGAATTTAAACCAGGCATTCATTCTGTTATGTATGCATCATCCCGGTCAGGATTCTTTCGAAGTGTTTCGTCAGGGCTCCCGGATACATGGGAAAAAATTGTGGATCCAAATCTGACTTTTTTGGATACCATGGTTCGATCGGAGATTGGTGTTTCACCTGACAATCCGAATTGCATTTATCTGGTGGCTTCAAATACTAATGCAGACTACGTTATGCGCTCATTAAATTCAGGCGCTGCAGGCTCCTGGACTTTTCAGGATTCTTCAACAAATCTTTGGTGGGAGCAACCAAAATACAATATGGGCGTTGCTGTCGATCCAAATAATTATGAAAGAATTTTTGTGATGGCAATTGCTATTTGGCGTTCCACTAATGGTGGATTACCGGGGGGGTGGACTGATGTCATGAGTACCCATGCAGATCATCATGATTTTGCATACCATGGGAGTACCCTCTTCGACCTTAATGATGGCGGTGTCGCCAAATCAACTAATGGGGGAGATTCATGGACGAACATTACTCCGGGCATAGAAGTATTTGAGGCCTACGCATTAGCAGGAACTCCTCAAAACACCAACTTATACATCACAGGAGCTCAAGATGTGGGTGCTAACAGAATTAATGCGGGCGGCGAATTTTCTGATATCTGTAGTAGTTGTACTGGTGATGTAACCATGGCCCTGATTGATTACACAAATGAAAACAAAGCCTATATGGCCTGCCAGGGAGGGGGGTTGCGATTTACCAGTAACAATTGGGGTTCTGATGAAGATGCCGGACCAGGTGGCGCAAATTTTGAACCTGAATTTGGAGATGGCATATGGGTGTGCCCTTATGAATTAGATCCTGTAAACCCCAACTTAATCTTTACCGGTAAAGATTCCATCTGGCGTTTGAATATCGCGGCCCAAACAGCGCAGTATCTTGGTTACCCCGGTTCTGGGAAGACCAAGGCCATCGGTCAGGGAAAAGATAACAGAGCAAGGATGTACATCATTCATGGAGGTAAAATGTTCAGAACGAATGGGGCTCTTACAAGTGATCCTGATGGAGCTGATTGGATTGAAATCATAAACGACGATTCTGTAGGCGTTGCCTTAACAGATATCATTGTGGATCCTGATAATTCAGATAAAATATATGTCGTTTATTCCGGGACGAGAGATGGATTCAAAGTGTACCATTCGATCAATAGTGGGAATCCTGGTACCTGGATAAATATTTCCGGTGGCTTACCCAATGTTCCTGCCAACAAAATTGCCTTTCATGATAATGGCATAGGTAATCATGCACTCTATTTAGGGACTGATTTAGGTGTTTACTATCTGGATGATAGTCTTGGGGATTGGGTTTATTTTGGAAATGACCTTCCATCCTCTCCTGTAAGTGATTTGTATATCAACACCACATCTTCGAGAATCCTAGCAGCAACAATTGGGCGTGGTGTATGGCGTTCTACTTTGTACACCGCTTGTCCTCCCAATATTAATCTTTTGACTAATAATGATACCAGTGGCAAAAGACACTATTCCGCTAGCACGGCAATCACCAGTACAAGAAGTTATACTACTTCTTTAGGAACAATTATTAAATATCAAGCTGGGGATTATGTTGACTTATTACCTGGATTCAGAGTTATCTCACCTGCGCAGTTTCATGCGAAAACTGGTAATTGCCCTGCTGAAAATGATTAAATAAAGGCATTTTCTCCTTGACTAAACATAAGGGGGTTGGTAAAATCTATGAATTCCTACCCCAAAAACCTTAAAAACCAACACCCGGGCAACCTTTTTGCCTCATCTTACATATATATAGGTGATTACCTAGCAAGATGAGCGAATTTCTTACGGAACATAGTGCCATAGCTAAGGCTAAAAAAGGCGATGCTGCTGCTCAACGATATCTCTATGACCAGTATCGTTCCCGATGGTTTATGATATGTCTACGCTATCTGCCGAATCGTGCAGATGCCCAGGATGCGCTGCAAAACGGGTTAATCAATATTTTCACAAAAATCAATCAGTTTAATTCCGAGGTGGGTGCGTTTGGCAGCTGGACGTCCAGAATAATCGTCAATGACTCCCTTCTCATCCTTAGAAAAAACAGTAAAAACATGATTGTGGATGAGCTAGGAGATGATTTGCCTGCAGTTTATCGGGAAGAAAACGCGATCGATAAGATTTCCAGAAAAGAAATCATGGGCATGATTCAGAAACTACCAACAGGGTACAGAATGATTTTTAACATGTATGTATTTGATGGATATACCCATAAAGAAATTGCTGAACAATTAAATATTTCAGTGGGAACATCAAAATCACAATTATCAAAAGCAAGAAAAATGCTTCAGCATGCACTTGAAGTAATGATATAAAGTGGAACATTATGGATGACAAGCATAACAACTTAGACGATTTTCTTCGGGATCAACTCAATGATGGTTCGGAGAATCCTTCCTGGAATGTTCCCGGAGATCACGTTTTTGAAAACGCTATCAACGCGCTTCCAGAAAAGAAAAAGAACAATCGCCGTGGCTGGATTATTCTACCGCTTCTTTTCCTCGTAGTTTTCATTGGACGGGAATACATGCATCTCCATCAAGTAAATAAACTAGAAACAAAAATCACTTCACTTGAAGAATCTGCTTCTTCACAATCCTCATCAAATTTAATTGAAAGTGACCTTGCGGATAACAAAAATTCCTCACTTTTAACAATAGAAAGTGAGCAGGGGGTTACAGCACTTTCAGCGCTTGATCAATCAAACACAAATTCTTCCGCTATAAATATTGAAAATAGCTTAACCCGGACATCGTCATCTACTTCCAACAATTCAGTTGACATAAAACAAAAGCTAGTTTTAGCTGATCCAATCAATAATAAAGGTATTGCCCTTTCTTCCCCTCATATCCGTGTTGGAAATAATTTGCCGACAATCAATTTAAACCCAACGAAATCATCAAACCAATCATCCTTTTCTTTGACCTCGAATGTCGAAAATCAAACCAACGCAATTTTGGATTCTGAAGAAAATTCAAACACAACTATGGGTGATGCATTCAAGCTCTGGATCACACCCCAACTTTATGCATTGCCAATAAGTGGAATTAAATTGAATTTTGATTCGCATGAAATTTTAGTTTCAACAGCGCCGAACATAAACAAGACACGAGCGAATAAATTTACTCCAATGCGTTACGGTGTGCTGATAGGTGGAAACCAATCCTGGCTTACCATGAAGAACATTCCTGCCAATCCGAATATGAAACTTTATGACTACGACAACAATCAATCGGGTTCAGGGGCTTATGCCTTTATTGAAAAACCGTTATCGAATAAGCTATCTATACAGGCCGGTATGGGTTACCAGCAATATCGAAATCAAAGTGTGCTTGAAGATCAATTCCTTTTTGATAATAATAGTGTAACGGTGATGCCGGATGGCACGTCCATGTACCAAACCTCGATTGATGTGATCAATCCACTTGGCGATTACAGCACCATGCTTTCGTTTCGGATAAGTGATCAGATGGAGGAAAACGATATTATCAAAGAATACACATCGATGAAGCAAAAGCTAAATACTGTGCATTTCGATTTAAGTTTGGGATATAAAATCTTATCGCTTGATCGTTTTGACTTTTCTCTAGGTGCCGGGCTCGGTGTAGGTTATCTTGGCGGCCTTAAAAATGAATATTCTATTTCAGGTTATCACAACGCGGTTCTTCAAAGCACTACTACAGAAAATCCTAATCGTCTGTCCGATTCGCAAAAATGGTATGGACAGGCCATTGGCAAAATCAATATAACCTATCATCTAACAGATCACCTTGGATTACTCCTTGAATCACAGTATCGGGGAGGCATCAACCGCATGCGTAGAGGCACGGAAGATAATGGTTCGCAAACCTACATACACGCCTTTACTTTTTCTGCTGGGTTGTCACACAGTTTCTAATACCATAATGGTCATAAAAGCTCCCTTCTCTAAAACTATGGTTTCTTCTTTTTTGATCAAGAACAAAATTTTATTGGATCACTGCTGAATATAATTTTAATAAAATAAAATTTCCAGGCAACCTTTTCATCCCTTCTTGCATATTAGGAGTAGTATAAAAACATAATTTCCTTTCACTATTAAAACACTACTTATGAAAATGTATTTCGTATTTCTACTTGCTTTAGGAATAGCCTTTGCAAGTTGCAATAAAGATGATGACCAAACGAGTTTGAATCTTAACATTACCGGATTAGAGGATTTAGGCGCTACCGCACAATATGAGGGTTGGATCATTGTCAATAGTACCGCTATCAGTACAGGCACTTTTAGCGTAGATGGCAACGGCAAACTATCTCAAACATCGTTCCCAATGGAAGAAGGAACGCTCAATAGTGCAACTACATTTATCCTAACGATTGAACCAAATCCAGATAATAATACTGCGCCTTCTGATATTCATTTACTGGCTGGGGATTTTGCAGGATCAGCAGCTAATCTATCCATCGGTCATAACGCAGCACTCGGAACAACCTTCGAAAGTGCTGCAGGGGGATATATCCTCGCTACACCTACTGATGGCACTATGGATGATGAAGTAAGCGGTGTTTGGTTTTTAGATCCTGCTGGTCCTAGCGCAACCCTCAGTTTACCTGTATTATCTGCGGGTTGGATTTATGAAGGATGGGCAGTAATTAATGGCACGCCGGTGACAACTGGAAAATTCACTTCTCCTATTGGAGCTGATTTATCTGCTCCCTATAGCGGACCTAATCCAGGGCCTCTATTTCCAGGTGAAGACTTTTTACAAAATGCGCCCGCCGGACTTGGTGTAGTCTTTCCAACAGATTTACGTGGCGGTGCAATTGTTATTTCTGTTGAACCATCACCAGATAATAGCGCAGCTCCCTTTACATTAAAACCACTTGTTGGTATGGTGGCTGACTCTGCCGCCGATCATACTGTTCTAGGAATGAGCAACAACGCTGTAGCCACTAATCCGACTGGAATGGCTTCAAGATAAACTATGGAACATCAAAGGTAAAGGGTGTTTTAAGGGCTGTCACGAATCTAGTGGCAGCCCTTCTTGTTTTACGACTTTACTTTACGCTGACATGGAATATGGGCTATGATTTTTTCATTAGCCCTTTCTTATTCCCAATTCAATCGCAGCCCATATATACATTTAACTATATTCAACCGTTAGTATAAAACACTTTATCCTTATATTTCAAAAATTCAGTTATACCCATTATGCGTTTAGGAATCTTTTTTATTCTGTTTTTCCTTTTTCATCTAACTGCTCAAACCCAGTCTGATAACCGTATTAGTATCGGAACCATTGATAGCCTTCAATCCGAAATATTAGGGGAGCAGCGGAAAGTTTGGATTTATGTTCCAAATAGTAGCGATCAAGACATTTATTCTAAACAGAGCTATCCTGTTGTTTACTTATTAGATGGACCTGGCCACTTTATATCTGTTGTTGGCATGATCAATCAACTAAGTACCATCAATGGAAATACCTTATGTCCTGAAATGATCGTGGTAGGAATAGAAAACACTATCCGGACAAGAGACTTGACACCCACAACGACAGCCGTCGGACCGCAGGCTGAAAATTCCGGAGGAGGAGAAAAGTTTATCTCCTTTTTGAAAGAAGAACTAATGCCTTACGTTGAAGCAAATTATCCCACGCAACCCTATCGTATGCTCATTGGTCACTCTTTTGGCGGGTTGACCGCCATGTATACTTTATTGCATCATACCGCCTTATTCAATGCTTACATCGCTATTGATCCAAGCATGTGGTGGGATAACAGACGCCTATTAAATGAAGGAAAGCAGCTATTAAAGAATAAAGATTTTTCTGAAAAATCACTTTATCTGGGGATTGCGAATACAATGCCAGAGGACATGTCGATTAATAAATTAAAACGGGATACGACCGATGACACCAACCATATGCGCTCTATTTTTGAGCTGAGCGAAACACTGGATAAAAACAAAAAAAATGGGTTGGTCTACAAATACAAGTATTATAAAGATGATGATCATGGGTCCGTGCCACTCATCACAGAATATGATGCTTTGCGATTCATTTTCGATTTTTATCCTTTTAATATTAGTGCCTCTGATAGGGTCGATTCAACAATAGCGATCGTGGAGAAAATCACTGCCCATTATACCAATGTGTCCAAGCATATGGGATATCAGGTTAAGCCCCCTGAGAATCTAATCAACGGCCTTGGGTACCAAGCTATGGGCAACAATAATTTTAAACAAGCCAAGCATTACTTTAAAATGAATGTATCTAACTATCCGAACAGCTTTAATGTTTATGATTCAATTGGTGATTATTATATGGCTATAGAAGATAAAACAAATGCCATGGCATCATTTGAAAAAGCACTTTCTCTTCAGGAAAACGTCTTTTCTCGAAACAAGTTAGAAGCATTAAAAAAGTAATAAGGCCAAATTATGAAAAGCTTCAACAGCTTTCTAACATTACTTTCTTTCAGTCTTTGCAGTAGCTTGTATGCTACGACTTATTCTGTTGGTTCTACTAAAACATACCCATCCCCTAATGCCTTGTACCAGGCAAATGTCATTGCCGATGGAGACACCCTTGAAATTGATGGCGAGACTTACACAGGAACATCAGCACTTGCTGTTTGGCAAGCCAACAATCTCTTCATTAAAGGGGTAAATGGCACCCCACATCTTATTGCTGATGGGAAATATATACTTGGAAAAGGGATTTGGGTACTCGCCGGTAATAATATCAGCGTTGACAATATTGAGTTTTCCGGTGCAACTGTGCCTGATGAAAATGGCGCAGGAATCAGACTTGATGGCACTGGAATGACCATACGCCATTGTTACTTTCATGATAATGAAAACGGCATCTTAACCAGCAACCCATATGCAGGAGATATCATTATAGAGCACAGTGAATTTGCCAATAATGGATTTGGTGATGGCTTTACACACAACCTGTATATCGGTCATGTAAACAGTCTTACCTTTCGATACAACTATTCACACCACACTAAAGTTGGACACAACTTGAAGTCCCGGGCCAATGAAAACTATATTTATTACAATCGAATTATGGATGAAGAATCCGGTTTCTCTAGTCGGTTAATAGATCTGTCCAATGGCGGATTTACGATCATCATGAGCAATCTTTTGATGCAAGGCCCGAATGCAGAGAATAACAACTTGATTGGCTATGGCAAAGAAGGGCTGACCAATGCATCATCCGATTTGTATGTCGTCAACAATACCATGGTGAATAAAAGAACGGCCTCTTGTATTTTTGTGGATATCCAAAATGGCACTAATGTGGCAGAAATTCACAACAATATTTTTACAGGAACCGGAACGCCTATCAATGGAAACTTTACTTCTTCAAGTGGAAATATTGTAGACCCATTTATTGCCGACATGGATTTCGTTAATGAGCCAGATTATGATTATAACATAAACAGTGCCTCACCTGCCATTGATTCCGGTGTTGTATTGACTTCTGTTAACGGCTACCCGCTTGTACCCGATAAAAGCTACAAACATCCTTTGAATTACGATGACCGATTAATTGAAAATGGCATAATTGATGTTGGTGCATATGAATATAGCACACCGACATCGGTTGACTTTGTCAATCATCCTTCAATAAAAATATACCCTAACCCAACGTATGATTTCATAACTGTCGATGTTCCGATCGACGATGTCAAAACCATTCACCTTTTTGATCTGAGTGGAACGTTGATCTCAAGCGCGGATAACACAAACAAAATATACATAACAAAAGCAGCCCCTGGAATATATTTAATCACCGTCAAATTTGTTGATGGTAAAGAAATAAAAAACTTCGTCGTTAAGCTTTAGGTGCACGTTCTTTCAGCTTCAACTGTCGAATAGCAAAGGCTATACTTTGTTTTTCTGAAAAGTAATCCATTCCCAGACTTTGCGGGATTGATTAGGATGACACTTCATTCTGATTTGAATAATTAATGCGGACATGAGGGTCAGTAAACCAATAAAAAGTATGGCCGCTTCGATACTGATCAGATCAGCAATTACGCCAGTCAAAATTGCACCAATAGCATACCCCAGATCTCTCCACAATCTAAAAATGCCAATGCTCTTTGCTCTGTCGACAGGGTTTGTGTTTTCTGCGATTGTCGCCAGGAAGGTTGGATAAACCATCGCTGTCCCCAAGCCAAGGATAGTGCTTAAGACAATAAAATGAGCCATGGTATTAGCCATCACCAGAATCAATAGAGCGACGCCTTGCAAGAGCATACCTACATAGAGCATATCCTTTTTACACAAGCTATCTGCCAGCTTCCCGGTAAAAAGTTGACCAAGTCCCCATACCGCAGGGTAAACAGCTGTGATGATGCCGATCTCCTGAATAGAGAATTCTTTTACAAGTAAGAGGATCGGAAAAATCCCCCACACCATACCATCATTGAGATTGTTAATCAGACCAGCCTGTGTGACGGACCCCAAGGTCTTGTCTTTCCATGTGGTGTCCCAAAAAATATTTTTTAATGCGGGGACCAAACTTGACTTGCTTTCCTGTGCAACATGATGCGTGGTATCCCTGATAAAAAAGATACTACCAAATAATCCAAGAACAACCAATCCGATTCCTAAATAAAAGGGATAAGGCCGCACGCCGTATTCACTTGCAATCCATCCCGTAAAAAAAGCCACTATCGCAACAGCAATATATCCTGCAAATTCATTAAGGCCCATCGCAAAGCCTCTTTGTTTTTCACCAACAAGATCAATCTTCATCACCACTGTACTACTCCAGGCCAATCCCTGATTTATTCCTAGAAAAATATTCGCTACAATAATCCAATCCCATGAAGGTGCATACATCAAAATAAAAGGAACCGGTATCCCAACAATCCAACCGGCCACCAATAATTTTTTTCTGCCAAATCTATTCGCCAGGGCACCCGTATAATAATTGGTAATGGCTTTGACAATACCAAATACAATAATGAAAGAAAGTATGGCTGTTTTAGCTGCGACGGCGAACTCTTCTTCCGCAATTATCGGTAGAACGGAACGCTCTAGGCCAACCATTCCCCCTACAAATCCATTGATCACTACCAATAGTGTAAACTGCTTCCAATTTTCTTTTAAGCCTAGTTTTACATTTGATATATCCTTATCGTTCGTCATCAGAATGAAAGGTACATATGATGGTTGGGGTTATAATGATCATCCGAAAGTTTGAAGTTATAAGCCCCTATGGTTTCGAAACCCATTTTTTTATAGAAGGCCACAGCGCGTAGATTTTCAATCCAAACATGAAGCCACATACCTTCCTGCCAGGATTGTTTGGCATAATCGATATTGAACACCACTAGTTCCTGTGCTAAATGCATTCCAAAATATTCTTTCAGCAAATATAATCGCTCCAGTTTTGTCACATTAGGCTTGACGATGTCCTCGTGAGCGGCATTCAAAATAATTTTAGAATAACCGGCAGGGTTTCCTTTGTAGTAAATAATATGATAAATATTTCTATCCTCCGCCAATTCTGCTTTGAATGCTTGCAGACTATAGTACTCCTGAATAAAGGCATCGACGATATCCTTTGTTGCACTATGTGCATGTGCTGTTAAAAACGATGGCACACCGATTTCAGCCAACAACGCATAATCCTGTTTTTTTGCACGAACAATAGTGGTCATAGAAAAGTGATTACGCTGCAAAATAGGTTTTTAAGGAGCTAAATATCACTTTTACAAGAAAATGATATGTTGAATCAAGAAGGAACTCTCTACACTGGTGACAGCCCTCATAGGTTCTTCTAACACACAGGGCTGTTTATGCTGCACAACAACTTTCCAGCATGTTATAAAACACAAAATATTCCCCTTTATTCAATTTCATTTGTGAATGATTTAATATGTATTCGACCATCCAGCGAAGAGATCAAATCAAAAGACCCTCCTGAGAAAACATTTTATCTTTTTTATTTAGCAAAACCAAGAGTGTCTTTATTCTATCACTGAACATTTAAACTTAGATTTTATGGAGCGTTTTTTACAAATTAAAAAAATCGTTTTTGCGGCAATTCTGATATTGATGAGTTGGTCATTGACTTTCGCCCAAAGCAACAGAACAATTAATGGTCTATACAATAATCCGGTAAACCCAACCTGGGGATCGGCAGGATCGAATGTGATTATCAGTACGACGCTAGCTTATACGGATAGCATTTCATCACCTTCTGGACTTGACAGGCCTAACCCAAGAGTCATCAGTAATGAAATTTTTGCTCAGCATGGAGTAGCCAATGATCCTTTAGGCCTTAGTGCATATGCCTGGGCTTGGGGTCAGTTTATCGATCATGACATTACATTGTCTCCTGACAATCCAGATGAGCGTTTTGATATCGCCATCCCTCTACTGGATGCTTTTTTTGACCCATTTGGCAGTGGTGATGTGGTCATGCCTATGCACCGCTCAGCTTACGATATCAGTACCGGAACTGATGCCTCTAATCCAAGAATTCCATTCAATGCTATTTCTGCTTTTATAGATGCTTCAACTGTTTATGGTTCCGATGTGCAGCGCGCTTCCTGGCTAAGAAGTTATGTGAATGGTAAATTGCGAACTTCCTCCGGCAATTTGTTGCCTTTTAATACAATGAGCGGGGAGTTTGCTGATGCAATTGACCCCAATGCCCCAGAAATGGCCATGCCTTTCCCCTTTATAACCCGCTACTTCATTGCCGGTGATGTTCGTGCTAACGAGAATTCTTTTCTTACTTCTTTGCACACCATATTCGTTCGGGAGCACAATAGACTTTGTGATTCGATAAGTATAGCAAACCCCGGATGGAATGATGAGAAACTATACCAGCGTACGCGAAAAATAGTTGGGGCATTAATTCAAGTAGTGGTTTACGAGGAGTGGCTCCCTGCATTAGGCATCCGATTTAATGATTATCAGGGTTATGATCCGACTATTCAGCCTGGTATTATGAATGTTTTCTCAACAGCGGCTTACCGCTATGGACACACAACGATTGGTGATACCCTGGTCAGGATGAATGATGATGGCTCGTACATTGCCCAGGGAAATATTAGTTTGAAAGATGCATTCTTCAATCCAGGGGCAATTCAAAGCGTAAATGGAATTGAGCCGTATCTAATCGGTATGGCTACTGTCATCGAGCAGGATTTCGATTGCCAGGTGATTGATGTTCTGAGAAACTTTTTATTTGGTGCCCCCGGTGCAGGAGGACTAGACCTTGTTTCTTTGAATATCAACAGGGGAAGAGACCGCGGACTAGCTGATTATAATACTATCCGGACATACTTCGGATTAGCCCCTGCATCTTCATTTGAAACCCTTTCCGCAAATGTGCAAATGAATCAACAACTCGCTGATGTTTATGGAGAAATAGAAAAACTTGACCCATGGGTGGGCATGCTCGCAGAGGATCATATGCATGGTGCGCTGTTTGGACAAACGGCAATGACTATTATTGAGAAACAATTCCTTTCATTGCGCGATGGAGATCGATTTTATTATGAGGCCGATCCCGGTTTTGATGCAGCTCAAATTAATGAGATGCGGCAAACCCTCCTTTCACAAATAATCAGAAGAAATACCGGAATCCATTTTATGCAGGATAGTATCTTTGTCGCTGAACAACAAACCACTTCCGTTGCCGAAGCGAGGTCGGAAAGACTAAATAGTTTACTCTATCCAAATCCAACATCCGGCAGGATCAATATTGCTTTTGATTCATATGAATTAGAAAACCAACAAGGAAGAATTTATATCACTGATTTGCTTGGCCGAACCATTCATACCGAGAAATTCTACTTCAGCAATGCCGATGAAATAATTTCGATTGATCTAAGTCCGTCCGTCTCCCCTGGCGTTTACTATGTGAACATCAGCTGTGGAACGATGTTAGCGACACATAAAATTGTTAAGCTGGCTGAATAATAACCTTAAATAAAACTTTTTATTCCTTATTGTAAAATTTCGCAGTTTAAACAAGGGTGCCTGGATCTCAGGCTCCCTTATTTATTATTTTCCGCTACGGTCAACATTGTTGATATGTTACATTATATACAAGGAGGCAACAAAAACTGAATAAAAAGCAATTATAAGTCCATTCTAATGCCTTCAAATAACGATATTGCGATTCGTAGAATATGGGTCACCTAAAAAGTGTGTGTGAAGATTATTTCTTACTTGATATTGGATCAAAAAATTGACCTTTCATGAGTAAATGCCCAGTTTTAAAAACTGATTTTTTAGATGAAAACCATAGTTGTTTTACCTGCATATTCAGGAACCTATCGCTATGTGCTGAATTAGAAGAACGGGATATAGAGTTACTCAACAGAAATAAAACAGTTCTTCAATTTGCAAAAAATGAAAGCATTTTTAAGCAAGGCACGCGACCCTCTGGACTATTTATTCTTGCTGAAGGCAAGGTTAAAAACTCAAGCATCAGCGAAAATGGGTTTGAGCAGATTGTGTCCCTGAGTAAACCCGTTGACTTTTTGGGTTTTTATGATTTTACTGCGAATCAATATCATACCTATTCCGCAATAGCCCTTGAAGATTGTCGCGTTTGTTATACGCCAACAAATGACTTTCAAGAGATCCTGAATCACAATAACGCTTTTGCTGTAAAGGTTCTTAAACATGTAAGCCATGAATTCAGCCATCATGTCCATCGCATGACCAACCTCACCGGCAAACAAATGCGCGGAAGGATGGCCGACACCTTGCTTTATGTTTACGATTTGTTTGGTGTCGACAAATCAAATAACATACTCACCATTGATCTGAGAAGACGGGACCTGGCAGATATGGCTGTTATGAATACGTCCAATGCCGTTCGTACACTCTCTGAGTTTTCAAAAGCGAATTGGATCTCGCTTGACAAACACCAAATAATCTTCCACAATCTCCCTGCGTTACAACGCATCAGTATGACTAACTAAGTAAGCTTTATTTGTCTTTAACGTAATAACATCAGTCCTCACCTTAAGAAGGTCCTTTTGGAAAAAATTAAATAAGCGTAATTGGTTGGGGCTGATTAAACAATCTTCAGAGAAGAATTCTAGACGTCCTTTAGTTCTTGAATTAACTTTTCCAAAGTCGCCTTTGCATCCCCAAACAACATCTTTGTCTTCTTATCATAGAAAAGTTCATTCTCAATACCAGCATATCCTTTCGCCATCGAACGCTTCATCACCACAATATTCTTTGCGGTATTGGCTTTGATGATCGGCATACCATAGATTGGTGAGGTTGGATCTGTTTCGGCACATGGATTGACAACGTCATTCGCTCCAATGACAATCACCACATCCGTATTCGGAAGCTGTGGGTTGATGTCTTCCATTTCTTTCAACTTATCATAAGGAACATCCGCTTCTGCAAGAAGCACATTCATATGACCCGGCATTCGACCGGCAACAGGATGAATGGCAAAGTTTACTTCTACTCCTTTGGCCTCCAGCGCTTTTTCAAATTCATGGCATGTATGCTGTGCTTGCGCAACGGCCAATCCATAGCCTGGTACAATGACCACACGCTGAGCATAGGCACACATAATCGCGGTATCGGTCACACTGATTTCACTGATGGACATCCCATCCATTGATTTCCCTGAAGGACCTGATGCACTGAAAGCACCACTTATCACATTCCAAAGGCTTCGGTTCATCGCCTTACACATTAAGACGGTAAGAATAGTACCGGCACTACCCACGAGGATACCCCCGGTCAACATCACCTGATTGTCATATAAGAATCCGCCTAAGGCAGCAGCAATACCAGTGAAGGAGTTAAGCAGTGATATCACCACCGGCATATCCGCTCCACCGATAGGCAGAACGAAAAGGATACCGTATACCAAAGAGGCGGCGAAGATGACCCAGATAAAACCATCACTCCATGAACCACTCATGGACAGAAATATAATGGCAGCGAAAATGGCAAATACAATTGTATTGTTAGACACCTGCATCACCTTGCTACCGAAATCTCTAATCTTGCCCTCAAGCTTACCATAGGCTACCATACTTCCCGCAAAAGAAACACTACCAATCATAAGACTGGCAAAAATGATAAAGCGCTCACCAAATAGTTCAGGATGGTGGGTATTCATCTCCACTAAACCAATTAAGGCTGCGCACGCACCACCCATTCCGTTAAAAAGCGAAACCATCTGCGGCATCGCTGTCATTTTCACGCGCATCGCTATGAAATAGCCAACGATAGTACCAATAAGAATGGCTGCAAAAATATATGTCAGGTTGCCTATACGCGATACTTCCCCGGTCACATGGTTTGTGTTTTCATGAAACAAGATAGTGCCCACGATGGCTATCAGCATCCCGATACCGGCATAGAGATTTCCTCGCTTTGCCGTATCCGGGCGTGACAGCATTTTCAATCCAACAATAAAGGAGAGACTACCAAGGAGGTAACATATTTTTAAAATAGCGCTATATTCCATTGCAAAAATTAGAGTAAACAGTGAAGGGTAAAGGTTGAGGAATGGAGGTTATTTCTTTTTCTTAAACATCTGAAGCATCCGGTGGGTGACCACAAATCCACCGACCACATTCAAGGTCCCCAGAATGACGGCCAGGAATCCCAGCGTTAGGGCTAAGTAGTTATCGGGACTGGTGTGTCCCATGACAATAATACTTCCTATAATGACTACCCCGTGAATGGCATTAGCGCCACTCATCAGTGGCGTGTGTAGGATCGCAGGTACATTACTGATCACTTCGATGCCCAGAAAAATGGCCAGAAGCAGAATAAAACAAATGTCCCAAATGTCAAGAGAGGTTAGAAAACCTTGAACTTCAGATAATAAGATCATAATTTGCTTGTGATTATTTCTTCATTTAGAGCAACAAATGTATAGAAAATAAGGGATGTAGCCATCCTTTATCAAATCCGGCCCTTTTGACCTCATCCCTCGCAGGATAAATGAAATAAGTAATAGATTTACAGGCGCTTAGCAAATTTTAATACTGTGATTATGAAAAACTTACTTGGAATTCTATTTATACTCATTAGTCTGCCTTTACAAGCACAGGATACGAGAACCATGACCCCAATGGATGTCGCCTCCCTTAAAGGTTTATCTACGGCAACCTGGTCTCCGGATGGCAGCATCATTGCCTACACCTTACGTGTGCAAGCTGACCCAACTGTTGAAAATAAACCAGCGCATGCTGAGCTCCATCTGATGGATGTAGCTACCAAGGCGTCAACCTCTTTTGTCACGAGTGGCAATGTTAGGCATGTTAGTTTCAGACCAAATAACAATAAGATTACCTTTCTTAATCGTCTGGATGACGATAGCGTAACCGGCCTATACCAGATAGACCTAAATGACGGAGAGGCTACGCTTTTATATCAATACAAAACATCCATCAGATCCTATCAGTGGTCCCCGGATGGAATGACTTTAGCTTTTATCGCCAACAAACCTGAAGGGAAAAAGGACAGCGAATTGCCCTACCAACCTGAACTTTACGAGCAGGATCTCACTTTTCAAAGATTGTATGTTGTTGAGCCCGGAAATATTGAGGCAAAGGAAATTGCTGTGGATGGCAATTTTAGTCAAATCGAATGGAGCCCGGATGGGACTAAAATGCTCTGCGCAATTGCGCCGACCCCACTTGTTGATGATTCCTATATGGCGCAAACGCTGACGATTATTGATGTGGCGACGATGAAGGTTATCGTTAAGATTAATCATCAGGGGAAATTAGGTGACTTTGTTTGGAGTCCGGATGGCAGTCAAATCGCATTCATTGCGGGAACAGATATCCATGATCCTACCAATGGACGATTATTTGTCACTTCTATTGTCAGTGGCAAGCCTACCATATTGAGCAACGAATGGGAAGGAAAGTATGAGCAAATCAAATGGACCAACGAGGATCATATTGATTTCTTGGGAAGTGTCGGGACAGAATCTGTTATAGGAAAAATAAAGCCTAAAGCAAAAGCAACGGCTGATTTTATGCAGATTGAAATCGGTTTCAATATTGATCACTTTGAAATAGCTTCAAACGGTGATAGGCTTGTTATGGCTGATGC